>CAMTWW010000283.1:0-10512 GCA_947085555.1 uncultured Elusimicrobia bacterium
AGGAAGGCGAGGACTTCTTTAGCGAGTTTCTCGGTTTCCATCGCGGCGTTCTGGACGTAAACCCTGACTATCGCTTCCTGTATTTCGCCGCCGTGCTCTTTGGCGCGCAGCAGGCCGCTTTCCGAAAGATACATCAGGATAAGCATATCGCTCAGCCGGCGGAGGATCTCCTGCTGGGCGACTATCTTTTCCCTGACCGGGAATTTTTCCAGGACGCGGCCGCCGGCGATAAAGAACATTTTCTTCATGGCGTTCACCAGTTCGGCCTGCGCGGCCAGTTTCTCGTCCGGGAGTTCCTCGCCTGAGGATTCCTCGAGCTGGGCGGCCAGGGCGGCTCCGGCCTTAGCCAGCGGGAGTTTGCCTTTCCCAGCCCTCTCCAGCATGTTAAGGATAGCGGTCAGCCTATTTATCTCGTTCGAACCTTCGAAGATCCTGTTGATGCGGGCGTCACGAAGGTAGCGCTCGGCCAGGTAATCCTTGATATAGCCGTAGCCGCCGTGGATCTGTACGTTCTCGTCGGCGATATACCAGAATATCTCGCTGCCGGCGACTTTGAGAATAGCGCACTCTATCTCGTATTCCCGCAGGGCGTCCAGTGTCTGCGTAAAATCCTTAAAGTCCGTAGCTTTGAACTTTTCTTCCACCATCCCGGCCGTCCGGTAAACGGCGCTTTCCGTCATCCAGGCCCCGACCACCATATTCGCGAGTTTTTCCTTTATCATCCCGAATTGTGAGATAGGCAGCCCGAACTGTTTTCGCTCTACCGCGTATTTAACGGCGTCGTTTATCACGGACTTGCCGGAACCGGTAGTCATCGCGCCCAGCTTCAGGCGTCCGAGGTTCAGCGTATTGAAAATAATATGAATGCCTTTCCCTATCTCCCCCAGGAGGTTCTCGACCGGGACTTTCACGTCCACAAGGTTCAGGGGGCAGGTGGAGGAGCCGCAAATGCCCAGCTTCGACTCTTCTTTACCGACGGTAAAGCCGGGCGTGCCTTTTTCCAGAATGAAGCAGGCGGATTTCTTTGGGTCTCCGTCTATCTTGGCCAGGATAACGAACAAGTTGGCGAAGCCGCTGTTCGAGATAAAGGTTTTATTGCCGTTCAGGATATAAGATTTTCCGTCCGCGCTCAGTACGGCTTTTGTCTTGGCGCCGTAAAGGTCAGTCCCGGCTTCGGGCTCGGTGGCGCCGAAGGCCCCGGTCCATTCGCCGCTGACCAGCTTCGTCAGATATTTCTTTTTCTGCGCCTCGTTCCCGAAGAACAAAATCGGGTGGGTGCCTATCCCGCTGTGCGCCGCCCAGGACACCGCCCAGGACCCGCCCGCGCCGAAAACCTCGGAGACGCACATAGCGGTGGTAAAATCCGCACCGGAACCGCCGTATTCCTCGGCCACGTCGGTCCCCAGGAAGCCCAAATCCGCCACTTTTTTCAGCAAGCCGACCGTTATGCCGTAATCGCCCTTCTGCTCATCAATAGCGGCCAGTTTGGGCAGCACGTCTTTCTCTATAAATTTCTTCGCCGTCTCAACGGCCATCTTCTGCTCCTCGGTGAATTTTTCAGGCGTAAATATCCTCGTATTTACCGGAAAACCAAGTCCGTCGGGTATAGAAAAGTAACCGCCGGCGGCAATATCGTTTATTTTCTCAGCGCTCATAGGTATCTCCTAGTGTGATAAGGGCGAATGATCCGGCCCCTGCTTTATTAAACAATTATATTCTATTTTTTAGGCATGATTTGTATAATTAATATTGTATCGATGCAAGCTCGGGGACCTTTGATCATAGGCATAAATGTCGGACTATAAAATTTTCCGTTTCGACACGCTTCCATCCACCCAGGACTATACCGTAGAGCTGGCGAAGAACGCCGAAGGCCGGGAATGGACGGCGGTAGCGGCTGGCGCCCAGACAAAGGGCAGGGGAACTGGCGGCAATGACTGGTACTCTCCCCCCGGGCAGAATCTTTATTTTTCATTGACCGCCTGGCCGCCGGAAGCGCTGGCTGACCCGGCGGTAATAAATCATGCAGCGGCGCTGGCGGTGGCTGAAGTGCTCGCCGGTTACGGGGTCGCCTGCAGGATAAAGTGGCCCAATGACCTGCTGGTAGGCGGCAAAAAGATCTGCGGCATACTTTCGACTTCAGGCGTGAGCCTCAGCGGAGATAAATTTGTGGTTTGCGGCATTGGCCTGAATGTTGAGACGCAGGAATTCCCGCCGGAACTTTCAGGACTCGCAACTTCTATGAAGCTGGCAGCGGGACAAAGCCCGGACAAGGAAGAATTGCTGAAAAAGCTGCTGACGGCTCTTGAAAGTCGATTCCGCCTTATTTTCAAAAGCGGTTTCGCCGGCGAAGTGCGCGAATATGTCTCGCTGATGGCGCAAATAGGCGACGTTTATCCAGCCGGCGCGGGCAAACCGACGGGCACCATAGCGGGAATTAGTGAGAAGGGTTGGCTTTTGGTAAAATACTCCGGCGGGATAGAGGCGGTCAGACCCTATGGATAAAATAATTTCAAACGTAAATACGCAGAGCCCTGAATTCAGGGAGAACGAAAAATTCAACCTGGGCATTGTGGCCGAGTTCAGGAAACGCCTCGAGGCCGCCAAGGCCGGCGGCCCCCCCAAGGCCCGGGAACTCCACCTTTCAAGAAAGAAGCTCCTCCCCAGGGACAGGATAAAGCTGCTGCTCGACAAGGATACCCCGTTCCTGGAGCTGTGCGCTTTAGCCGCCAACGGCATGTACGAGGATGAAGCCCCCTCCGCCGGGATAATAACCGGCATAGGCCTGGTACACGGCCGCGAAGTGGTCATTGTAGCCAATGACGCGACCGTAAAAGGGGGCACCTATTACCCCCTCACCGTGAAAAAACATTTGCGCGCCCAGGAAGTCGCCCTGGAGAACAATCTACCTTGCCTGTACCTGGTGGACTCCGGCGGAGTTTTCCTGCCGCTGCAGGAGGACGTCTTCCCTGACAAGCTGCATTTCGGGCGCATCTTCTACAACCAGGCCATTATGTCGGCAAGGCACATAGCGCAGATCTCCATCGTTTTCGGCTCCTGCACGGCCGGCGGCGCGTACATCCCGGCGATGTGTGAGGAAACCGTGATGGTGAAAAACCAGGGCACCATCTTCCTGGGCGGGCCTCCCCTGGTAAAAGCCGCCACCGGCGAGGATGTGACCGAGGAGGAACTGGGCGGCGCCGACGTGCACTGCCGCATTTCCGGGGTCTCCGACCATCTGGCCGTCAACGAGCTGGACGCCATCAGGATAGCGCGCAATATAGTGGAGAACCTGAGGCCCCCGGTAAAGACCGACCTGGGCGCGGCCGCTTCCGAGGAGCCAGCCTATGACCAGCGCGAGCTTTACGGGATCATGCCAGCCAGCCTGAAAAAAACTTTCGACACGAGAGAGCTGATCGCCCGCATCGTGGACGGCTCCAGGTTCCAGGAGTTCAAAAAGAACTATGGCGTCACGCTGGTCACCGGCTTTGCCAGAATAATGGGCGTCACTGTAGGAATAATCGCAAACAACGGCATACTTTTCTCGGAAAGCTCGCTCAAAGGCGCCCACTTCATAGAGCTTTGCTGCTTCCGGCGCATCCCGCTGGTCTTTCTGCAGAACGTCACCGGTTTCATGATAGGAAAGAAATATGAACACGGCGGCATAGCCAAGGACGGCGCCAAGCTGGTCGCGGCCGTGTCCAATGCAAATGTGCCGAAGTTCACCGTCATCATAGGCGGCTCCTACGGCGCGGGAAATTACGGCATGTGCGGCAGGGCTTTCGGCGGCAGATTCCTGTGGATGTGGCCTACCGGCAGGATCTCGGTGATGGGCGGCGAGCAGGCCGCGAACGTCCTGTGCACGGTAAAGATGAACCAGCTCGCCAAAAAGGGCGTGACCATGAGCCCCGAAGAGCAGGCTGAATTCAAGGACCCCATCCTGCGGAAATACGAGACCGAAGCCAGCCCCTATTACAGCTCCGCTCGGCTCTGGGACGACGGAGTCATCGACCCCGTGGATACCCGCAAGGTCCTTGGTCTCGCCATAGCGGCGTCGCTGAATATGCCCATCGAGGAATACAAAGCCCCTGTATACAGAATGTGAAAACAATAAAGGTAGAAACCATAGACAGGATAGCGCGGGTCTTGCTCTCGCGGCCCGAAGTGCATAACGCCTTTGATAAAGCGATGATCCAGGAGCTAACTGAAGCTTTCCTGGCCTTCGCCTCCCGGCCCTCTGTACGCGCCGTAATACTGACCGGCGAGGGCAGGTCTTTTTGCGCCGGCGCGGACCTTAACTGGCTGGGCGCCAGCCGCTCCGCGCCTTATGAAGAACATTTGGCGGACACACTGAAGCTTTCCTCCATGTTCAGGGCCATCTACAATTTGGACAAACCGGTCATAGCGGCGGTGAACGGGGCCGCGCTGGGCGGCGGCGTCGGGCTTTTAGCCGTAGCTGATGTGGTAATAGCTTCGGAAGACGTTGTCCTCGGCCTGAGCGAGGTTAAGATAGGCGTGGTCCCGGCCTGCATCTCCCCCTACCTTTTCATGCGCTGCGCTAACAAGGCAAAGCTCAAGGAATATTTCATGAGCGGCGAAAGATTTTCCGCGAAGGACGCTAAAGAGGCCGGGCTGGTGGACCAGATCTGCAAGCCAGATGAACTGACCGAGGCCGCGCTCGCAAAAGCCAGGTCTTTCGGCAACGCCGCCCCAAAAGCCCAGGGCGTCTGCAAACAGCTTTTCAGGGAAGTCCCGCTTATGCCGCTCGATAAGGCAGAGCGCTACACCGCCAAAGTGCTGGCAAACATAAGGACCGGCGACGAAGCCCGCAGGGGCATAGAAGCTTTCTTCAACAAGAAGAAAATAGAATGGGAATAAAGAAACTCCTTATCGCCAACCGGGGCGAGATCGCCGTCAGGATCATCAAGAGCGCCCGCGAGCTCGGCATAAAGTGCGTCGCCGTTCACAGCGATATCGACCGCGGCGCGCGGCATGTGCTGGCCGCCGACGAAGCCCGCTGCATAGGCGAAGCCTCGCCGCTTAAAAGCTACCTCGACATGGGAAAGATCATAGCCGCCGCCAAGGCCGGCGGCTGCGACGCCATCCATCCCGGCTACGGCTTTCTTTCTGAGAATCCGAAGTTCGCCGCCCTCGTCGCTGAGGCTGGACTTGTTTTTGTGGGGCCGAAGGCCGAAACCATCGCCCTGATGGGCGATAAAGTGGCGAGCAAAGAAGCCATGAGCAAAGCCGGGGTCCCGGTGGTCCCGTTCGTAAAAGGAACTGAGGAATTTTGTCTGAAAGAGGCCCCGAAGCTGGGCTACCCCCTCATGATAAAGGCGATAGCCGGCGGCGGCGGCAAAGGGATGCGCATGGTCAGCGACCCCGGGGAGTTTAAGCCCGCGCTGGAAGCCGCCTCTCGCGAGGCGCTTAAAGCCTTCGGCGACGGCAGAGTCTTCGTAGAGAAATGCATAGTGAAACCGCGCCATATTGAATTCCAGGTGCTCGCCGACTCCCACGGGAATGTCGTCCATCTTTTTGAAAGAGAATGCTCAATACAGCGCAGGCACCAGAAAGTCGTTGAAGAAGCCCCCTCCACTGCCCTGAGCGCCAAGGCAAGAGCGGCGATGGCTGAAGCCGCCGTGAACGCCGCGAAGGCGGCGGGCTACGTTAACGCCGGCACGGTGGAATTTATTTTCGAGGAGCCGGATAAATTTTATTTTCTGGAGATGAATACCAGGCTGCAGGTGGAACACCCGGTGACGGAACTGACCACCGGCATAGACCTGGTCAGGGAGCAGCTGCTGATCGCCGGCGGCGAGAAGCTGGGCTTTACCCAGAATGACCTGTTAAGGCGCGGGCACGCGCTCGAATGCCGGGTTTACGCCGAGAACCCGGAGAATAATTTCCTACCCTCGGCCGGCAAGATCTTCCTGTTCAGGGAACCCTCCGGGCCGAATATAAGGAACGACAGCGGCTTCGGCTCCGGGGACGAGATAAGCACTTATTACGACCCCCTCATCTCCAAGCTGGTGACCTACGGCGCCACGCGCGAGGAAGCCCGCCTCAGGATGCTGGCGGCGCTCCGGGAATACGTGGTGCTCGGAGTGAACACTAACATCGCTTTCCTCATAGACATTATCGCGCACCCGGATTTCGCGGCCGGAAAAACATACACGGACTTTATCCCGAAGTTTTTCACGGATTGGAAACCGAAGCGCGAGAGGGCGGAGCTCTCCCTCGCCTGCGCGGAGCACAGCCGCGCGCACGGCTCCCGCGGAAGCGCGGCCGCTGGCTTAACTAAGGAAACTGCCTATAATCCCTGGAAAGAGCTCGGCCAATTCGAGATCGGGACGGGCAAATGAACCTCTACACTATTGGCGAAGAAAAATTTGAAGTCGAATTGAAGAAAGACGTCCTTTTTGTCAACGGAAATGAAGCCGCCGCCGGACTTTCTTTTGAAAAATTGCCGGGCGACGGCCTTATTGTTAAGCTCGGCGATTCTGTCCTCCCGGCTTTTGTCCACCGGGAAGGCGAAGTTTTTTACTGCTGGGTGGCCGGCGAGACTTACCGCATCTGCGGCAGCGACCAGGACGCGGGGCCGGACGCTTCCGCGCAGCATGACGCCGGTGAAAAGGCGCTTATCGCGCCGATGCCGGGGAAAGTAGTCAAGGTGCTGGTAAAAACCGGCGACGAGGTAAAGCGCGGCACGAAGCTGATGATCATCGAGTCAATGAAGATGGAGACCGAGATCGCGGCCCCCGCCGACGGCATTATCTCCGCAGTAAAGTACGGCGAAGGCGAAGTTTTCAAAGAAGGCGAAGTGCTCGTTGAAATAGACCGGAAAAAATAAAGGGACCTATGTATTTGACGGAAGAACACGCGCTCATAAGATCCACCATCAGGGATTTCGCCCTGAACGAGATAAAGCCGGTCGCGAGGGAACTCGACGAAAAGGCCGAATTCTCTGTCGGGCTTACGAAGAAGATGGGCAAGCTCGGCCTCCTGGGCATGACGGTCCCTGAAAAATACGGCGGGCAGGGCTATGACTATCTTTCCTACATTATCGCGGTGGAAGAAATCGCAAGGGTGGACGGCTCGCAGGCCGCGACCGTGGCGGCGCATAATTCGCTGGGCATAGGCCCTATTAACTATTTCGGCACCGAGGAGCAGAAAAAGAAACTCCTCCCGGGGCTGTGCAACGGCGAGGGCCTTTGGGCTTTCGGCCTGACTGAGCCGGAGGCCGGCTCCGATTCCCGCGGCACTAAAACAACCGCTAAACTGACCGGCGAAGGCTGGAATATCAACGGCTCGAAAACATTCATCACCAACGCTTCCTCGGCTATGGCTAAAGGCGCCACGGTGCAGGTCGTTACCGACAAAAAAGGCGAGGAAAAAGAATTCTCCACCATCCTGGTGGAAAAAGGAACGCCCGGCTATACCCAAAGGCATATGCGCGACAAGCTGATGTGGCGCGCGTCAGATACGGCCGAATTGTTTTTTGACAACTGCAAAGTCCCGGAGGAGAACCTGCTGGGCAAGCGCGGGGAGGGCTCACATATAATGCTGAGCACCCTGGATAACGGGAAGCTGTCCATAGCCGCGATGGGGCTCGGCCTCGCCCAGGGCGCTTTCGAGCTGGCGCTTAAATACTCTCAGGAGCGGCAGCAATTCGGCAAGCCTATCTGCAAGTTCCAGGCGACGGCTTTCAAGCTGGCCGATATGGCGATGAAAATAGAGCTTGCCCGCAACCTGCTCTACAAGGCCTGCTGGCTGAAGGACAATGGCAAGCCTTTCGCCAAAGAGTCCGCCATGTCCAAGCTTTATTGCTCGGAAGTGGCCGCGCAGGTGGCCGACGAGGCCGTGCAGATCCACGGCGGCTACGGCCTGATGAAAGAGTTCGACGTCGAGAGGTTCTACCGGGACCAGCGGCTGCTGAGAATAGGCGAGGGCACCTCCGAGATCCAGAGAATGGTCATAGCGCGCCATATCGGCTGCTGAACTCCCATGAAAAATATTTATTTCCAGGAAGTCGGCCTCCGCGACGGGATACAGGGTGAAGCGGCCATAGTCCCCACCGAACGGAAAATAAAATGGGCGACGGAATTGCTGAATTCCGGCATAGACCTGATACAATTGGGAGCTTTCGTCCGGAAGGACAAAGTTCCGCAGCTGGCCGATACAGAAATTCTTTTCGAACATTTCAGGGGACTGGGCGGAAAACCAGGGGCCGCGAAGTTATCGGCTCTGGTGCTGAACGAAAAAGGTCTGGAGCGCGGCCTGAAGTGCGGCGTGGAAATATTCTGTATGGGCTCCTCGGCCAGCGAAACCCACAGCCGCGAAAACACCGGCATGGGTTCGGACGAAGCCGCCGTGCGCATAGCCGCCATGGCCCGCGAAGCGCTGAAAGCCGGGAAAACGGTGCAGGCCTCGGTGCAGTCTTCCTTCGGCTGCGGCTACGAGGGGCACGTCCCCGCTGAGAAAGTTTTAGCCATAGTGAAGAAATATCTCGATGCCGGCGTGCGCAATGTGGGGCTTTCAGACACCGCGGGCCACGCGAATCCGCACCAGGTCGGGGAACTGTTCCTGGCCTTAGCGAAACTAGACCCGACCGCCGGGCTTTCCTGCCATTTTCACAATGCCTATGCCCTGGGTTTGGCGAATTGCTGCTTTGCCCTTGCGGCGGGCGTCACACACTTCGAAACCTCGCTGGGCGGCCTGGGCGGCTGTCCTTTCATAAAACTGCCGTCGGGAAATGTCTGCACCGAGGACCTCGTCCACACTTTCCAGAGGATGGGCCTGCGCAAGGATATAAAGCTTGAAGCGCTTATAGCGGCAGCGCGCGACGCTGCCTTGTTTTTCAACCGCGAACTTCCGGGCTCCATCATGAAAACCGGCTCTATCGTAGATTTTAAGGGAGTAAAATAAATGGAACAGACCAGCCTTAAGAGAAAAAAATTCAAAGCCCTGGTTCAGAAAGGCGGCGTTATGCTTCCGGGCGCATTCAACGCCCTGACCGCCAAACTGATACAAAAGGCCGGGTTCAAAGGCGTCTACATCTCCGGCGCGGGCCTTAACAACGGCGCCGGCTTCCCGGATATAGGCCTGCTGACGCTGACAGAATTCGCGGCCATGGCCGGGTATATCACCCGGGCCACCGACCTGCCCTGCGTGTGCGACGCCGACACCGGCTTCGGCGAGGCTGTAAATGTTTCAAGGTGCGTTAAGGAAATGGAGCAGGCCGGCGTCGCCGGTATCCATATCGAGGACCAGATCTTTCCCAAGCGCTGCGGGCACTTGTCCGGCAAACAGCTTATCCCGGTAGACCAGATGGTCAGGAAGATAAAAACAGCCGTACTCAGCCGCGAGGATAAGAATTTCCTCATTATCGCCCGCACCGACGCCCGCTCGGTAGAAGATTTTGACAGGGCCGTGGCGCGCGCCCACGCCTACGCGAAAGCCGGGGCCGACGTGATTTTCCCCGAAGCGCTAAAGAATAAAGAGGAATTCGCGGGCTTCGCAAAAAAAGTAAAAACCCCGCTGCTGGCCAATATGACTGAATTCGGCGTCTCTCCCCTTCTAAGCGCGCCGGAGCTTTTTAAATTGGGCTACAAAATAGTCATTTACCCCATGGGCGCTTTTCGCACCATGATGAAGGCCTGCGAAGGTTTTTACACCTCCCTTCAGCAGGCCGGCACACAGGTGGCCCTGCTTAGAAAGATGCAGACCCGGGAGGAACTTTACGCGCTGCTGGATTACGACAGCTACGCCAGACTTGACGAAAAAGCTTATGGCGGTTTCCGGAGGAAAAAATGAGCCACATCTCCAATGTCAGGCCCGGGACGGACGCGGTAATTTCCAAAATAGCGGACTATGTTGACCAGTACCAGGTGAACAGCGCCGAGGCTTACGATACAGCCCGCTATTGCCTGATGGACAGCCTGGGCTGCGCCATCCTCGCCCTGCGCTTCCCCGCCTGCGCCAAACTCCTCGGACCCGTGGTCCCAGGCACGACCGTACCGGGCGGCGTCCGCGTTCCCGGCACTAATTTTATCCTGGACCCCATCCAGGGCGCTTTCAATATCGGGACCATGATCCGCTGGCTGGATTATAACGACACCTGGCTGGCGGCGGAGTGGGGCCATCCCTCGGACAATCTCGGCTCGATCCTCGCCGTATGCGATTACGTCTCACAGAAACGCCGCGCGGAAGGGAAAGCCCCGCTGCTGATGGGAGATGTTCTGACCTCGATGATAAAGGCGCACGAGATACAGGGCGTCCTCGCCCTGGAGAACAGTTTTAACCGCGTAGGTCTCGACCACGTGGTGCTGGTAAAAGTCGCTTCCGCCGCCCTGTCCGCCAGTCTCCTGGGCGGTACCCATGCCCAGATAGCCGACGCTGTCTCCCAGGCCTGGGTAGACGGGCAGAGCCTGCGCACCTACCGGCACGCGCCCAATACCGGGTCCAGAAAATCCTGGGCGGCCGGCGACGCCTGCGCCCGAGATCGGAAGAGCG
>CAMTWW010000284.1:0-2525 GCA_947085555.1 uncultured Elusimicrobia bacterium
GGAGTATTCCGTGTTGTATCCCGCCACCAGTTCAGATTCGGCCTCGGGTATGTCGAAAGGCACGCGGTTGGTTTCGGCCACGGAAGCTATGAGGAAGACTATAAAAGCCACCTGTCCGACGACAGGGTAGAAAATGAACCAGCGGGGAACGATGCCGCCCCAGTAGCCCGCCTGGAACCCGGCTATCTCGGAAATATTCAGCGTGCCGGCCAGCATTATCACGGGGATGACGGCGAAGGCGCGCGGCAGCTCGTAGGAAACCAGCTGCGCGGCCGAGCGGAGCCCGCCGAGAAGGGAGAATTTATTGCCGCTGGACCAGCCGGCCATTATTATCCCCACCACGGAAACGCCGCCCACGGCGAAAACATAGAGAGTGCCTATGTCGATATCGGCGTAAATAAGTTCCTTGCCGAAGGGGACCGGGGCGAAGACTATTATGGCCGGGATCAGTACGACTATGGGGGCCAGCCAGTGCACTATCTTATCGGCGCAATCGGGGACGAGATCTTCCTTAAGAAAAAGCTTGATTCCGTCCGCCAGGGTCTGCAGGGCGCCATGCCACCAGCCGACGTACATCGGGCCCATCCGGGACTGTATATGCGCGGAGATCTTCCGTTCCCACCAGACCGCGAACAGCGCGTTAAGGGCCGGCGCGAGCAGGATAAGAACTCCCTTTATGAAAGTCCAGACTACGAGTATCCAGAAAGCGGGGACGCCGTACGAGAGCGCAAGGGCCTCTGCCCGGGAATAAATGGGATCTAGCCTGGGACCTATTTCGCCGATGAACCAGGCGACGGCCGCGCCGCCCGTAATTATCCCGGCCAATACCGCGGCGCCGCGCCTGTAGGTAGGCAGGCTCCACGGGCTTTTCCACATATCGGTGGGCCAGTAGCGGGTTTCCGGCATGAGCAGCCTGCCGTTGGCGTGGTTGAAAACAGGTTCTTCCATATAAGTTATAAACTTAATCCTTAATCCCCTTACCTGTCCACTTCGCCGAGGACTATGTCCAGCGAACCCAGTATGGCCACCACGTCGGCGATCTTGCAGCCTGCGAGAATTTCCTGCAGTATGGCCACATTAAGGAAAGAGGGACCGCGCACGTGCATGCGGTAAGGGTTCATACCCCCGTCGGAGACGGCGAAGAAGCCGAGGTCGCCGCGGGAAGCTTCCACATGGGCGTAAGCCTGGCCGGCGGGCGCTTTGAGCATTTTAGAGACGCCTTTTGCCATTACTTCGCCGGGGGTCAGCTCGGCGCCGGCGAGCGCGTCAAGGCACTGCGAAATTATTTCCACGGACTGGCCCATCTCCAGCATCCTGCAGTAGTAGCGGTCCCAGCAATCGCCGTTCTTAGTGACGGGGACCGTAAAATTCAGTTTGTCGTACACGCAGTAGGGCTCGGCCTTGCGCACGTCGTAGTTCACGCCGCTGGCCCGGAGGGTCGGCCCGGAAAGTCCCCAGGAGACGGCCCGGGCGGCGCTGATCACCCCCACGCCCTCGGTCCTGCTCTTAAAAATGGGGTTGCCGCTCAGCAGGGTATCGTAATCCTTGAGCATGGGCTTGAAGAACTTCAGGAATTCCCGGCATTTCCCGTCCCAGCCCGCGGGCAGGTCGGCGCTTACGCCGCCTACGCGCACATAGGAATGCAGCAGCCGTCCGCCGCAAAGCATCTCGAAAAGGTCCATTATCATTTCCCTTTCGCGGAAAGCGTAAAGGAAGGGAGTGAAAGCGCCCATGTCCACGGCGAAAGTGCCGAAGAAAACGAGGTGGCTGGCTATCCTGTTCAGCTCGGAGGCGAGCACCCTGATGTACTGGGCCCGGAGCGGCGCCTGTATGCCGGCCAGCTTCTCCACGGCCAGTCAGTAGCCCAGGTTGTTATGCGTGGCGGAAATATAGTCGAGCCGGTCGGTAAGGATGAGGCCCTGGGCGTAAGTCCTGGCCTCGAAAAGTTTCTCCATCCCCCGGTGGAGGAAGCCTATGTCGGGGTCGCCCTTTATGACCACTTCGCCTTCCACGGTAAGGGCTATCCTGAGCACGCCGTGCGTGCTCGGGTGCTGGGGCCCGAAGTTGATGAACATCTGGTCGGCGTTCAACGGCGCTGTTGCCTGCTTGGTCATTTTAATCGAATCTGTCGGCGGCGTGCTCGTAATCCTTTCTTAAAGGATATCCCTGCTGCCCGTCCTGTGTAAGTATTCTTTTCAGGTTGGGGTGGCCCTCGAATTTTATCCCGAACATGTCGTAAACTTCCCGCTCCTGCCAATCGGCCGCCATGAAGAGGCCGTAAAGGCTGGGCACGGAGGCCTCTTTCCTGGGCAGCTCGCAGCGCAGGCAGAGCAGCGGATGGGCGGCCGACTTGCCGACCTCCTCCAGCACCTGCCAGCAGCGCGCGCACTTGGTGCCCTCGGCGAGGTTCGGCACCACGGCCACGCCGGTCACGTCGGGCAGGGTGAACGCGCCGACCGGCGCCTCGCCCTGAACCAGATCGCCGCCGGAGATGATGCAGATCTCGCGCAGGTCGAGACCTTCGA
>CAMTWW010000285.1:0-2877 GCA_947085555.1 uncultured Elusimicrobia bacterium
AGAAGAAAACGCGCCGGATAAAGCCCGGCCCCGCCCCGAGGGCGCGCAGAATGCCTATGTCGCGCAGTTTCTCCACGCTCATCATGAGCAGGTTTGAGGCTATGTTGAAAGTAGCCACCAAGATTATCAGCGCAAGCACCAGGGACATCACGAATTTCTCCAGCTTCAGCGCCGCGAAAAGTGTCTGATTCATGTCGGCGTAGGTCTTCACCGTGTAGGCGAAGCCCAGGGCTTTACGCAGGTCCGCGGCCGCGGCGGGCGCGGAATTTATATCCCTGAGCCGGATCCCCGCGCCGTTGGCGCCGCCGCCGAGGCCGAAGAAGTCCCCGGCCGCGGCTATCGGGCAGTAGGCCATGGTGTTGTCGAATTCATAATAGCCGGTGCGCACCAGGCCGCTTACCCTGAACTTCCTCATTTTCGGCAGGATGCTCATGCCGGTGGAAGCGCCCTGCGGTGAAACCAGCACGGCGTCGTCGCCGATCCGGAGCCCCAGGTTCTTCGCCAGTTCCTCGCCCAGGATAAGGGGCGGCGGAACGCCGGCCTGGGCCTCCCCCCACCAGGAGCCGCTCGTGAGCGCGCTTTCCAGGTTGTTGACGGTGAATTCGGCGGCGGGGTCAAAGCCTTTGACGACCACTCCAAAAGAGCGGTTCTCGAAGGTAAGTATGGCCTGCCCCAGCACGAAAGGTGATTCGGCGGCCAGGCGTCCGTCGCGCCCGAACGCAGCGCGCACTACTTCCAGGTCGCGCGGCTGCATGCGGCCGTAGATGGTGAGGTGGGCCTGGGCGTCCACTATCTTTTTCTTGATGTCCGACTGGAAGCCGTCCATTATCGCCAGCGTGACAATGAGCGCGGCGACCCCGAGCGCCACCCCGGCCACGCCTATGAAGGTGGTGACCATGGAGAACAGGCCCTTCCTCTTTGCCAGCAGGTACCGCCGGGCGATAAAGAATTCTGTGGACATAAGTCAGGGGATAGGGTAGAGGGTAGAGGGTATAGGGTTTAGGGTTTAGGGTTTAGGGTTTAGGGTTTAGGGTTTAGGGTTTAGGGGAAGGAGCTCCTTATCTCCGCACCCTCTACCCTCCACCCTCTACCCTCTACCCTCTACCCTCTACCCTCCACCCTCTACCCTCCACCCTCTACCCTCCACCCTCTACCCTCCACCCTCTACCCTCTACCCTATCCCCTGCTGTTGCGGGGCGCAGCAGCGGGAACAGGATAACTTCGCGGATGGAAGGCTTGCCGGACAGGAGCATGCACAGGCGGTCTATCCCTATGCCTATGCCGCCCATAGGGGGCATGCCGTATTCCATGGCTTCTATAAAATCCTTGTCCAGGATATCGGCCTCGCCGTTGTTCTCTTCTTCCTGCTGGCGCAGCTGCTCCACCAGGCGGCTCTTCTGGTCCTCGGGGTCGTTCAGCTCGGAGTAGGCGTTGGCTATTTCCTCGGTGCCCGCGAAGAACTCGAACCGCTCCACCAGGGATTCGTCCCCGGCCTTGCACTTGGCCAGCGGGGTTATCGCCGTGGGGTAATCCAGCACGAAGGTAGGCTGGACCAGCGCGCCCAAGATCTTCTCGTCCAGGATGCGGTCGAAGAGCTTGGCGGAAGTGGTGTCGGGGGTGTGCCCTACGCGCAGCTTCGAGGCGAGTTTCCTGAGGTTCTCCCTGTTGAAGCCCTTGCCCCTGAGCACCGCGTGGATATCCTCGCCCGTTATCTTAAGCCACTCTTCGGGCAGGAACAGCCGGCGGAACGGGGGCTTCAGGTTTATCTTGCTGCCGTTGTATTCGATGGTGTCGGAGCCGAGTATGGCGGAGCATTTCTCGAAGACGCGCTCCACCAGCTCGGCCATGCCGTTATAGTCCGAATAGGCCTTGTAGGCCTCCAGGGTGGTAAACTCCGGGTTATGGCGCGTATCCACGCCCTCGTTGCGGAACACGCGGCCTATCTCGTAGGCGCCGTCGAAGCCGCCGATGAGGAGCTTCTTGAGCGGCAGCTCGGTGGCTATGCGCATATAGAGCTCGTACTTATAGGCGTTATGAAAAGTGATGAAAGGCCGCGCCGAAGCGCCGCCGGCCTGCGCGCAGAGTACGGGCGTCTCCACTTCCAGGTAGCCGTCGGAATTGAGCACGTCGCGGATGGCCGCCACTATCTGCGCGCGGCGGATGAAAATATTGCGGGCCTCTTCGTTGGAGATCAGGTCCAGGTAGCGCTCGCGGTAGCGCGCCTCGGGGTCGGTCAGGCCGTGGAATTTCTCCGGCAGGGGCCGCACGGACTTGGAAAGCACGGTGAGCTTACCCGCGGCGACTGTCAGCTCCCCCGTATGCGTCACAAAGAGCTTCCCTTCCACTCCCAGGAAGTCCCCGACGTGCAGCTGCTTCCTGAACAGCTCGTAGGCCTCTTCGCCCACGACGTCCTTTTTCACGTAGATCTGGAGCTTGCCGGTGCCGTCCTTCAAATGCGCGAAGGTGGCCTTGCCCATGACGCGCATGAGCATCATGCGCCCGGCTATGATCACCGGGGTCTCCGCCGGGCATTTCGCCGCCTCGGCTATTTTATGGGTCAGTTTGAAGCGGTGAGGGAAAGGGTCTATCCCCTTTTCGCGTATCGCCCTGATCTTCGCGTAGTTGTTGGAAACTATTTCGCTGATGCCGGAATTAGGGGGGGTAGTAGTCATTTTTTTGAAGCTAGCGCGTCCTTTACCGTTTTTACGAGGTTCTTAGGTTCGAAAGGTTTCTCGACGAAGGCGAAGATGTTGGAGGCCAGCTCGAACAGGTCTTTCATCTGCCCCTTGGCCGTGAGTATCACTATCGGGATCTGGCTGAGCTCGTCTATTTCCTGCAGCTTCGACTGCAGGGTATAGCCGTCCATCTCAGGCATCA
>CAMTWW010000286.1:0-7535 GCA_947085555.1 uncultured Elusimicrobia bacterium
GCGCCGAGTTCGAAGCCGAGCTTGAGATCGCCCGCGGCTCCGGCTACCTCACCTCCGACGAGATCCGCGCCCGCATGAACCTCCCGATGGAATTCATCCCGATGGACGCCATCTTCTCCCCGATCCAGAAAGTCCACTACACCGTGGAGAACGCCCGCGTGGGCCAGCGCACTGACTACGACAAGCTCGTGCTCGAGGTCTGGACCGACGGGACGCTGAGCCCCGCCGCCGCCGTCGGCAACACCGCGGCGCTGCTGCGGCGCTCCATAATGCCTTTCCTGCCGGCCGAAGAAGCCGCCAAGGAACCCGCCAAGGCCGAAGAGGCCGGGAAAGAAGCCGGCGGCGAGTTGACCGGCAAGCTGGACCAGGGCGTGGAGATGATAGAACTTTCCTCGCGCGCTTCCAACTGCTTGAAGGTGGCCGGCATCCGCACGATAGGCGAACTGGTACGCAAGTCCGAAGACGACCTGCTGGCTGTGAAGAATTTCGGCCATAAATCGCTCGACGAGATCAAGGAAAAGCTCAAAGAAATGGGCCTTGACCTCGGCATGAAGCTGGAGTAAGATTGCCGTTAAGGGATTCCTTATGATAAACAACCTGGGCGCCAGAAAACTTTCAAGGACCGGCTCTCACCGCCGCGCCATGTTCTCTAACATGGCCGCGAGCCTGCTGCTGCACGAGAAGGTGGAAACCACCCTCCCGAAGGCCAAAGAGCTCAGGCGCGTGGTGGAGCGCGTAATAGCCGACGCCAAAAATAACCGCCGCATCGAAGTGCGCCGCGTTATCAAGGACAAGGCCGTCTACCACAAGGTATTCGACGTGCTCGCCCCGCGCTATAAAGAGCGCCCCGGCGGCTGCACCCGCATCCTCAAGCTCGGCGCCCGCAGGGGCGACGCGGCGGAAGCGGCGCTGGTCAAGCTGGTCTAGGGGGAGTTGGGAAGTTGATAAGTTGATAGAGTACTTAGTCAACTTTGTCAACTTGTCAACTTAATCAACTTACAAACCAGTCAACTTGTCACTACAGGATTCTAATGGGACTGTTCGACTATTTTTTCAGCCTCTTCTCTAACGATATCGGCATCGATCTCGGCACGGCGAATACCCTTGTCTATGTAAAAGGCAAGGGTATCGTGCTCCGGGAGCCTTCCGTCGTCGCTATAGACAAGAACAGGCGGAAGGTGCTGGCCGTCGGGGCCGAGGCCAAGCTGATGCTGGGCCGCACCCCTTCTAACATCGTGGCCGTGCGCCCGCTCAGGAACGGCGTCATAGCGGACTTCGAACTTACCCAGGAACTTATAAAATATTTCATCCGCAAGGTGCATAACAGGCGCAGCCTGCTGCACCCCCGCATAGTAATAGGCATCCCGTCGGGCATAACCGAAGTGGAGAAGCGCGCCGTGCAGGAATCCGCCGAACAGGCGGGCGCCCGCGAGGTGCTGCTGATAGAGGAGCCGATGGCCGCCGCCATAGGTTCCGACCTGCCGGTTTCAGAGCCTCACGCCAGCATGATATGTGATATAGGCGGCGGTACCACCGAGGTGGCGGTCATTTCCCTCGGCGGCATGGTGGTGGCGAAGTCCATAGACGTGGCCGGGGACGAGATGGACGAGTGCATAGTGCAGTATTTCCGGCGCAAGCACAATTTAGTCATAGGCGAAACTACCGCGGAAGAGGTAAAGATACAGATCGGTTCGGTTTTCCCTTTAAAAGAAGAAAAAACGATCGAAGTTAAGGGCAGGGACCAAGGTAAGGGGCTGCCCAGGACGATTCTTGTGACTTCTGAAGAGATAAGGCAGGCCCTGATGGAGCCTGTCCAGCTGATAGTGGACGTGATCAAGCAGGTGCTGGAGGCTACTCCGCCCGAACTTTCCTCGGACCTCGTGGACCGCGGGATGGTGCTGGCCGGCGGCGGCTCGCTCCTGCGGGGTTTCCCGGAGCTTATCCGGCAGGAAACCGAACTGCCCGTCCACAGGGCTGCCGATCCTTTGAGCTGTGTCGCCTTGGGCTGCGGGAAGTATCTTGAAGAGCTGGATAAGATCCAGCGCCCCGAATTCCTGAGTTCCTACCGCAGTTAATTTCAGGGTAGAGGGTAGAGGGTTTAGGGTAGAGGGTAGAGGGTTTAGGGTAGAGGGTTTAGGGTAGAGGGTTTAGGGTGTGAGTTTTTAGTTCTGTAAACTCTACCCTCTACCCTAAACCCTCTACCCTCTACCCTACCCCCTCAAGGCGATTGCGATGAGCAGAGAAAAAGACGCAGCCAACTACGCTATAGTTTTTTTCGCCGTCCTGTCGGTCCTCCTCCTTATTTTCCCCGCTTCCAAAATAGCCCATACGGCCAGGATTGTGGCCAGCTACAGCCTTTATCCCTCGCTGCATTACGGCGCCAGGTACGGGCATTTCGTGCGCAATGTCCCCGCTAATTTTGTGGCCCTCCTCGAGACCGACCAGGAGAACCGCACCCTCAGGGAGAAGGTCAAGGACCTGGAGATCAAGCTCCTGAACGCCTCCGCGTCTGTCCTGGAGAACGAGCGGCTCGCGAAGGAACTGAAGCTTTCCCGCTCGCTCCCCTGGGCCGGCTCCTGGGCCAGGATAATCAGCAAGACGCCGGCCGACTGGTAAGGCTCCTTTTTTATAAACAAAGGCTCCGATGACGGCGTGGAAGTGAACGATACCGTGCTCGGCATGCATGACGACAAAGCCGGGCTGGCGGGCCGCGTGTTCGAAGTCTATCCCAAATTTTCAAAGGTGCTGCTGATTACCAACAGCGCCGCCTCCGCGGTCTGCTCCATAGCGCCGTCCGGGCTGGAGGCGCTGGTGGAGGGGAAGGGGACCTGGCTGCTGAAGGCGAACTATGTCCCTGAGCAGTCCGAACTGGCCGAGGGGGCGGAGCTCACCACAGCCGCGGGCGGCCTGCTTTTTCCAGCCGGCGTGCCGGTGGGCAAAGTCACCAAGGTCTATCCCCGCGAATCCTTCATGAACTTCATAACGGCCGACGTAACCCCGGCGGTGGACGTGAACACACTTAAAGAGGTGTTCGTGGTCAGGCGCCACCTGCAGCGGGAAATTATCGCGGCGGCGGGGGCGGACAGATGATAACTTTCGTGCTTGAGCTCCTGCTCTACCTGGCCTCCGGCGCCTTTTACTGGTGGTGGACGCAGAACCTGGCCTTTTTCGGCCTGGCCCCCAACTTCATCTTCGCTGCCGCCCTGAGCGCGGCCATACTTGCGGGGCCGGTCAAGGCCGTGGCCTGGGGCTTCTTCCTGGGGCTTTACGCCGATATGCTCGGGATCGGCATGTTCGGCGGCTACGCGCTCACTTATTCCCTGATGGCCTACGCCGTCTACGTCGTGAAGCGCCATTTCGATATGGACAGTTTTTTCTCCCAGCTGGTGGCGGCGCTTTCCCTCTCCTGTTTCTGCCTGCTGTTCTACCAGGGGCTCAGCCTGATTTTTTCCAAGATAAACCCGACCGGGCTTAAAATTTTCCTGACGGAACCCTTCCTGAACGCGCTGGCCGTGCCGGTGGTGTTCCAGGTATTCTACTGGCTGAAGCGGCGCGCGGGCGTCTTATGATAGACCGCCAGATACCGCAGGAAAGGCTCGATTTCCTCTGGCTGCTGGCCTATGCGGCCGCGCTGATCTTCATCCTGCGGCTGGTAAACCTGCAGGTGCTTGGCGGCGCCCGTTACCGGGAGATAGCCGAAAAGAACCGGACCCAGATCATAGCCCAGGCCGCGCCGCGCGGGCGCATCTTCTCCTCCGACGAGGTGGCCCTGGTCACCAGCAAGCCCTCTTTCAGCCTCATCTATTTCCCCGGCCAGGCGAAGACCGTGCAGGAGTTAGACCGCCTGGCCGGGGCGCTGGCCAGGCCGCTGGGCGCGGACTATGAGGACCTACGGAAGAATATCTACAAGGCCGCCGCCAGAGAGAAGCCGGTGCGCCTGGCGGAAAACCTGCCTCCTAAAATAATGCTGGCGCTTTCAGAGCTGAAGGCGGTTTACCCGGGGGTGGACGTGATAGTGGAAGCCAGGCGCTACTATCCTTTCGGCCCCTACCTGAGCCACCTGGTGGGCTATATCGGCAAGATGGACCCAAAGGAATGGGCCTCCCGCGCGCGGGACAAGAATTATTCCATGGATTCGCGGCTGGGCAAGGCGGGCCTCGAGCAGATGTACGAGAAGGAGCTGAAGGGGAAGGACGGCGGCATTTATCTCGAAGTCGACTCCAGGGGCAGGCTCAACCGGGTGCTGGAAAGCCGGAAGTGGGTACCCGGCGCGGACATTTTCCTGACGATAGATTCCAAGGCCCAGGCCGCCGCCGAAGAGGGGCTTCAGAAGTCAGTAAGCGGGAAGGGCGCCGTGGTGGCGCTGGACCCCCGCACCGGCGCGGTGCTCGCTTTCGTCTCCATGCCGGACTACGACCCGAATATATTCGTGCTTTCGGGTTCTGAAAAAGAGGGGCTGGCCGCGGGCAGGATACTTCCCGAATTCAACGTGGCGCTGCAGGGCGCTTACCCTCCCGGCTCCATCTTCAAAATAATCACCGCCGCCGCTATACTGGAATCCGGGCGCGTCCGGCCGGACGAGAAGTTCCGCTGCCCCGGCTGGTACGACGCCGGCAGCCGCGTCTTTAAATGCTGGGAGAAGAAGGGGCATGGCAGCGTGGCCCTGATAGAGGCCCTGGCAAAATCCTGCGACGTTTATTTTTATATCACCAGCCAGCGCGCCGGCGCCCTGGCGATAGAAAAGCAGTCCCGGGCCTTCAGGCTGGGGCAGATTTCCGGCATACGGCTGCCCGGAGAGAAGCCCGGGAATATTTTCGGGCCCAGCCTCCGGGCCGCCAGGAAAAGCTATTGGTTCATCGGCGACACCCTGAATCAGGCTATAGGCCAGGGCGAGTTACTGATGACCCCGATGCAGGCCGCCGGCGAGATAGCCGCGGTCGCCAACGGCGGGATCTTCCACCGCCCCTACTACGTGGACCGCATAGTGAAAAGCGACGGCCACCTGCTTTACCAGGGTAAGCCGGAGACTTTAAGCCGCGTACAGCTGAAGGACAGCACCTGGGCGCTTATCAGGGAAGGCCTGCGCAGCGTGGTGCTGGAAGGTACCGGCCAGAGGGCGAAAATAACCGGCGCCGAAATTTACGGCAAGACCAGCACGGCGCAGAACCCGCAGGGCAAGGACCACGCCTGGTTCGTGGCTTACGCCACCATCGGCGCGGAGCCGGCCCGGATAGCCGTCGCCGTGCTTGTCGAACACGGCGAGCATGGCTCCTCCTCCGCGGCGCCGATAGCTAAAGCCGTGATCGAAGCGGCGCTGCGCGCGGAGCTTCCCTCCAGGGCCAAACCCGCCACGGCGCCCGCTCTGCCGCAGGGCCAGAAATTCCTTCTCCCGCCCGCTACGCATACCCAGGGGGTCCTGTGATCTTCACCCCCCAGGGCAGCCTTAAAAAAGGCAGGATAGACTGGGCCCTTTTCCTGGCCGCGCTGCTGCTGCTGGCCGTGGGCACGATAGCTATTTTCTCCTCGGTGGCGGTGCTGCCCGGGCAGGCGCGCATCATAGGGGTGCAGCTGATAGCCATCCCCCTGGCCCTCATCGCCTTCGGCGCGGCCTGGAGCCTTAACTACCAGGTTTACCAGGACCAGTGGAAATTTGTTTACGGCCTGCTGCTGGCCGCGCTGGTGGGCGTTCTTTTATTCGGGGTGGAGGACAAAGGAGCGCGCTCCTGGTATCGGCTGCCCTACTTTTCCATCCAGCCTTCGGAGTTCGCGCGGGTGGGGCTTATATTGGTGCTGGCCAATTTCCTGGACAAGCGCATAGGCAGGATAAAGGAACTGCCGACGGTACTCGGCGCTTTCGCGCTGTGCGTACCGGTGTTTCTGCTGCTCATAAAACAGCCGGATTTTTCCGCCGTCCTTATCACCTTCCCCGTGGTCCTGATCATGCTTTTCGCTTCCGGCGCCAGCCTTTTCCACCTTTTCATCATCCTCGGCTACGCCTTCATCTCCGCGCTTTTTCCCATCCTGTGGAGCATCATCACGCTCACCCCGGAACTGCTGGATAACGCGCTGGTGAATTACTTTTTCCGCCTCTCGGATTCCTGGCTCAGCGCTTCCCTCTTCATGGGGTCCGTGATCTTCGGTTCCTGGCTGCTGTGGAGGCTTTCGGTAAGGCTTTACGCCAACATCTCCGGCGTCTACTTTGCCGGCGCCGCCCTGGTGCTGATGCTGGGTTTTTTCTCCGGCATCCTGGTAAAAAACCAGATGAAGGAATACCAGCAGAAGCGGCTGGAGGTTTTCCTTTCTCCTGAGACCGACCCGCGCGGGGCCGGCTATAACCTGCTGCAGGCGCGCATAGCGATCGGTTCGGGAGGAATACTAGGCCGCGGCATTTTTTCAGGGACGCAGTCCAGGCTGGGGTTCGTGCCGGAGCGGCACACCGACTTCATCCTGGCCGTAGTGGGCGAGGAGATGGGTTTCTGGGGCATGCTGCTGGTTACCGGCCTTTACGCCCTGCTGATGCGCAGGCTAATGCAGGGAGCGCGCCTGGCGCGCGACCGCTTCGGCTACCTGGTCAACTGTGGGATCTTCGGCATGTTCCTGGTCTATTTCTGCGTAAATTTCGGCATGCTGCTGGGGCTGTCGCCCGTAGCAGGGGTGCCGCTGCCGCTGGTTTCCTACGGCGGCTCCAATTTAGTGGCAACGCTGATGGCTTTGGGCATAGCGGAGTCGGTGTACGCGCGGAGGTACGCGCTGGTATGAACGAAGTTCCTAAATCCAGGATACGGCTTAAATTCGCGCGGCTCACGCCGGCGAAGGACCTCAGCCACCTGGAACAGATAAAGGTCCTGCGCGCGAGGGCCGCCACCTGCGGGCTGAAATTCTCCCAGGCGGCCGGGGCCAAGCCGCTGCCCAGGATGGCCTTCGGCCCGGCGGTCTCGGTGGGGCATGAAAGCAATTGCGAGTACGCCGACCTCTACCTGGAGGAGTTCTCCAGGGAGGACGCCGTAGCGGAGAAGCTGCGGCCGCTGGACGACGAGCATTTCCGCCTGGTCTCGGCGAGGCGCATCCCGGTGTTCTTTCCCTCCATAGAAGCGGCGGTGAACGCGGCGGAATATTTCATGGAGGCGGACTTCCCGGCCGGCTTCTCGCAGGCCGCGGTGGACGCCTTCATGGCACTGAAGAACGCGGCCTATGAGAAGGTCAAGCCCTCCGGGGAGCGCAAGCTGCTGGACGTGAGGACGCCCGTCCTGACGGCCTCTTTCGACGGGGCGCTGCTGAAGGTTACGCTGAAGCTGGAGCCCGGCCGCAGCGTGAAGCCTGAAATAGTCGCGGAGCTTATGTGCGGGGGAAAGCCCGTTTTCAGGCGCATAGTGCGCAAGGAACTTTACTGGTGCAATTCGGGCGGAAAGCTGGAAGTATTTTGAAGTAGTGCAGTTATAAAGTTGACAGGTCTGGTAAGTTGACTAAGTTGACAAGTTGATAAGTTGACTAAGTACTCTATCAACTCTATCAACTGCCGTTTCCCACTCTATCAA
>CAMTWW010000287.1:0-1332 GCA_947085555.1 uncultured Elusimicrobia bacterium
GACGGGCGGCAGCGGGCAAGGATGCGGTGCTGGCGGTGAAGGAAGACTGGTAGCGCACGCAGCAGGGCCAAGACTGGCATTTGCCGGTCGTGCTGGCCCAGAGCCTGGACAGCCCCATTTGAATTTTTCAAAGTTTCATAGCGAATATCTCCTTTATGGCGCAAAATGCGCCATAAAGGAGATATTTCATGAGCGCAGCCACCGGATTTTCGTCCGTCAAACTCCCCGCCGCCCTGGTGCAGCACGCCCGCGAGGCGGCCCAACCCCTGCGTCGATCAGTGGCTGGCCAGATCGAATACTGGGCAACCCTGGGCCGCGTTGTCGAGCACACCGGTCTGACCGTGCAGGAGGCGCAAACGGCGATTGAGGGCTATGAGGCGGCGGCGCGCAAGGCACGAACCAGCCCATCACCCAAGGATACGCAGGCTGACGATCTCATTGCTCGCTTCATGGCGGTTGAGGATGATGGCAGCCTCGCGCAGCGCGTGCGCGAAGTCATAGCCGATAACCGAAGCAAGTCACGCAAAGCCACCGCCTGACATGGGGCAAACTACCCCAATACGCTCAAGGCGGCGCAAGGTCAAACCGGTTTTTTACCTGCTGGCCGGACCCAATGGCGCAGGAAAATCCACGCTGTACAGGGCGCTTGTGCAGGCCGGCACTGTCCCTGCCAGTGCCGAATTTGTCAACGCTGACCTGTATGAAGCAGCGCAGTTGCAACACGTTGCCGATCCGCAGGCCCGTTCAGAACAGGCACGGCATTGGGCAGACGCGCAGCGAGCCGCATTGCTCAGGGCAGGTCAGTCCTTCGTCAGCGAAACCGTGTTCTCGCACGCATCCAAACTCGCCTTGATTAATGATGCGCAAGCACAGGGATTTTTTGTCATGTTGCTGGTCGTGTGCATGGACGACCCGGAGCGTTTGCTGGCACGCGTAGCTCAGCGCGTCGCTGAAGGCGGCCACGCCGTGCCCGCCGAACGCATTCTTGCGCGCTACCCGCGCACTTTGATCAACCTCGCATCCGCCGTACGTCTGGCCGATGGCGCAATCCTGTATGACTCAGAGACCGTGACGCCCGGAACTCACACGGTAGTGGCTGTATGCAAACGTGATTGGACTCAGGAGAAGGTCAGCCCGTTACCTGACTGGGCACAACAAGTGTTGAGTCGCCCGGCGTCAGGTGATACCAGCGGCCACTGAGCAGACGACACACTTTGTCGCCCCCGTCCGGAAAATCGTCCCGGCCAAGACTGCCGCCGCGCCGGGCCGCCCCAAGCCTGTCGCGCCGTCTCTGCGAGACTTGCCCGAGGGCTAGCCCCCTTGGGGGGTGCA
>CAMTWW010000288.1:0-1707 GCA_947085555.1 uncultured Elusimicrobia bacterium
TGTGCCGCTGGACGTGCGCAAAGCCACGCCCTACCTGGTCTATGACCGCTTCGATTTCGACATCCCCGTGGGCTCCAACGGCGACAACTACGACCGCTATCTGGTGCGCCTGGAGGAGATGAAGCAGAGCATGCGCATAGTGGAGCAGGCCCTGGCCCATATCCCTGACGGGCCCATAAACCACCCGGATTTCAACGTGAGCCTTCCTTCCAAGGAAGAGGTCGCCGGGAATATAGAAGCCCTGATGGCCCATTTCAAGCTGACTTTTGAAGGTGTAAAACCCCCTAAGGGCGAAGTATACCAGGCCGTGGAAGGCGGGAACGGCGAGCTGGGCTTCTACATAGTCAGCGACGGCACCGGCAAGCCCTGGCGGTTGCGCGTGCGCCCGCCCTGCTTCGCGCTTACCGGCGGGCTTTCAAAGATGATAAAAGGCGGCTATATAGCCGACATAGTCTCCACCTTCGGCCAGATAAACATGATTGGGGGGGAATTAGAGAGATAGTCGGGAATCGGGAATCGGGAATCTTGAGAGAAGAACTGATTTTATGAGTTTCAAACTGACTGAAGAATTCAAGGCGAGGGCCGAAAAGGTCTGCGCGAAATACCCGCGCAGGGACGCGGCGCTTATACCGCTCCTGCAGGAAATGCAGAAGGAAGCCGGCTATGTCGCGGAGGAAGGGATGGACGCTCTGGCCCTGCTCCTGGCGCTGCCTTATTCCCGTGTTAAAGCGGTAACGACTTTTTATACGATGTTCAACCGGGAGCCAGTGGGGAAATACCACCTGCAGGTCTGCCGCAATATTTCCTGCCATATGGCCGGGGCGGAGGGCCTGCTTGAACGCCTGCGCGCCAAACTTGGAATAGCCGAGGGGGAAACCACGAAGGATGGGCTTTTCACGCTCTCCGCCGTGGAATGCCTGGGCGCCTGCGGCTCCGCCCCCGTGATGCAGGTTAACGATAAATATTTCGAAAAGCTGGACGAAGAGAAGCTCGACGACCTGCTGGAAGACATGAAACACGGCCGTCTGCCGCGCTAAGCGATGGAAAATATACTCCTGAAAGATAATGTCGTGGAAATAGAGGCCTATTTCGCAAGCGGCGGCTATAAACCGCTCAAGAAGGCGCTCGGCCTGAAACCCGCCGACGTTATCGAGGAAGTAAAAAGATCCAATCTGCGCGGCCGCGGCGGCGCCGGCTTCCCCTGCGGGCTCAAGTGGTCCTTCATCCCGAAGGACGCCGCGGGTCCGCGCTACCTGGTCTGCAATGCGGACGAGGGGGAACCCGGCACTTTCAAGGACAGGGAACTGATACTGAGGAACCCGCACGCCCTGATAGAGGGGATGGCCATAGCCGCCTACGCCATAGGGGCCGGCCACGCCTACATTTACATACGCGGTGAATTCTCCGCCGAGACGGAGCTCCTGGACAAGTCTATCGCCGCCGCCCGCGCAAAGGGCTTTCTAGGAAAGAATATCCTCGGCTCCGGCTTTAATTTAGAGATATTTACCCACCGCGGCGCGGGAGCCTATATCTGCGGCGAGGAAACGGCGCTCCTGGAATCCCTGGAAGGTTTCAGGGGTCAGCCCCGCCTGAAGCCGCCCTTTCCGGCGGTAAAGGGCCTGTTCGGCTGCCCGACCGTGATAAACAATGTGGAAACGCTGGCCGCCGTGCCCGCGATAATAACCAACGGCGGGGACTAGATCGGAA
>CAMTWW010000289.1:0-2229 GCA_947085555.1 uncultured Elusimicrobia bacterium
GAGAGCAGGTCCCCCTGTTCCGTGCGGGTTGCCATGCCCGTAGAGGGGCCCGCGCGCTGCCCGTCGCAGATCACCACCGGCGTCTCCGTAATACCGGCAAGGCCGATAGCCTCGGCCATCAGGCTCATCCCGGGCCCGGAGGAACCGCAGGCGGCGCGCGCGCCGGCATAGGAGGCCCCGATAGCCAGATTGAGCGCGGCTATCTCGTCCTCGGCCTGCTCTACGGCTATGCCGAGTTTGGGCCCGGCCGTTCCCAGCACGTTCAGGATACTGGTGGACGGCGTAATGGGATAGCCGGCGTAAACGCCGATGCCGGCCGCGACCATACCGAGGGCTACGGCGTCATTGCCCGAAATAAGCAGCCGGTTCGCTGAAGGGGTGGGCTTGAAGGCCGGCGGGCGGACGTCGCGCGCGTCGATAAAGGCCGAGACGGCGGTCACGGCGTCCAAATTAGCCTGTAGAGCTTCGGGCTTCAGGCGCCCCTCGAAAAGTTTTTTCACGGAACCGGACAGGATCTCCGGCTGGAAGCCGAGGCTCGCGAAGAGCATGGAAAGTAATTTAACGGCGGCGAACTTTTCCCCCCGCGCGGCGGCCGGTCCGACGGAATCCGGCAGTACCCGCAGACGCGGGTCGGCCTGGGAGCCCCTGTCCGCTTCGAGGCAGAAAGCGAGTCCTTCAGCTCTCAGTTCGCCAAGCCTGAGGCCGATACTTTCTTCGTTCAGGGCCAGCAGATAATCGGCACTATGCACCGGCGCCGCCAGCGGAGCGTCCGAAAAACGGACGCTCAGGAAGTTATGCCCGCCCCTCACCCGCGACTGATAATCCTGCGTGGTAAAAACATGGTAGCCGAGCCTGAGCAGGGTTTTGCCGAGCAGCTCGCCCGCGGACTGCACTCCCTGCCCCGCCGCGCCGGCTATAACGATATTTATAGGTTTCATGGTCCCAGCAGCCCGCGGAGCACATAGTGAAGTATCCCGCCGTTGCGGAAATACTCCAGCTCTATCCGCGTATCTATGCGGCAGAGCGCGTTGAAATGGCGCGTTCCGGCGGCGTCCTCCACCGTCACTTTCACCGTCTGCCGCGGCGCCAGCTTATCGTCCAGAAGTATAGTGTAGCTTTCTTTTCCCGTCAGTTTAAGCGGCCCGATCCCGTCTCCCGGCAGGAACTGCAGGGGGAGTACGCCCATGCCGACCAAATTCGAGCGGTGTATGCGCTCGAAGGATTCGGCGATGACGGCGCGTACGCCCTGGAGGAACACCCCTTTGGCCGCCCAGTCGCGGCTGGAACCCATGCCGTAGTCGGCCCCGGCAAGCAGCACCAGCGGCACGCCCTCTTCCGCGTAGCGCGCCGCGGCGTCCGAGATCGGCAGCCGCTCTCCGGAAGGCTGGTGCACCGTTACCCCGCCTTCAATTCCTGGCGCCAGCAGGTTGCGCAGGCGCCTGTTGGCGAAAGTGCCGCGCGTCATTACTTCCGCGTTGCCGCGCCTGGTCCCGTAGGAGTTAAAGTCCGCCTGCGCCACGCCCCTGGCGGAGAGATAGCGGCCGGCAGGACTGTCCGCGGCGATGAAGCCCGCGGGGCTGATATGATCGGTGGAAATGGAACCGCCGAACATGGCCAGGACGCGCGCGCCGCGCACCGGCGCCACCGGGCGCGGCTCCTCCGTCATTCCCCTGAAGAAGGTAGGCTCGCGCAGGTAGGTGCTCTCCGGGTCCCAGGGGTAAAGCGGGCTTTTCCCGCTCCCTATCCCGTTCCAGACCGCGTTCCCGGTATAGAGGCTTGAATAGGCCTCGCGGAAGGCCGCGGGATCCTCCGCCAGGGCAAGGTGGGCGTCTATCTCGGCTTCCGAGGGCCAGATATCTTTAAGGAAAACGCCGGGGCCGAGCGGCTCTTTTTCAAAATCGAAATCCAGCGTCCCGGAAAGCGCATAGGCCAGCACCAGCGGCGGCGAAGCCAGGAAAGAGCTATTGCAATGCGGATTTATCCTACCGTTGAAATTCCGGTTGCCGGACAGGACCGCCACCAGCGCCAGGGCGTCCGCCGCCGGGATGACATGGTCCGGGAGCGGGCCGCTGTTGCCTATGCAGGTAGTGCAGCCGTAGCCGACAGTGTGAAAGCCCAGTTTCTCAAGATAAGGCGTGAGCCCCGCGGCGTCGAGATAGCGGGTTACGGCCAGCGAGCCCGGCGCGAGGCTGGTCTTAACGTAAGGCTTCACTTTCAGACCCGCCTCTA
>CAMTWW010000290.1:0-4333 GCA_947085555.1 uncultured Elusimicrobia bacterium
ACACTCTTTCCCTACACGACGCTCTTCCGATCTACGGGTTGACGGGAATCATTTACGGACCTCCCTGAAATACTCGGCGTAAATCCGTTGGCTTTCATAAAGGAAGGATTTATCAACGCCATTCCGATTGCACGGCAGGCGCATTATTTTCTCCGCCAGCGCATATAAGCCCCGTTTGCCTGGCTTGTCATTATTTATACGTTTCCGTTGCATATTTCCTTATAGTTTCCGCAGATATTTCAAATCCTCAATATCTTTTGGCCTGCCGGCGGCTTGCTTCATTCTTATCAGGTCCTTTAAAGAGGCGAAATAAGCGAAAGTTGCGCCGAATTTGGCTTTTACCTTGTTCTTCCAGACTCTTTCAAAAGTCACGCCTGTCACGAACGGATGGATGTCGGTTTCAACGATGTCTTGGCGGATAAGAAGCTTTTTTCCAAGCATATCAGCGATTTTAATATCAGTCAGGTCATAGCCGAATTCACTGAGCGCGTCCCATACTTTTTGAGCGTTCCCGGCCGAGGGCCTGATAAAAATATCGATATCAAGCGTCGCCCTCGCGTAACCGTGCACCGGGAAGGCGGTGGAGCCGATTACCACGAAATCGGCCTTATGCTCTTTTAATAATTTCAGTAGTTGTTCGGTGTCCATTTTTCCTCAATAAACCAAGCATTTCCCGCGTCTTTCTGAACATCATTTCAAAGCGCTGCCTGGTTGTAAGGGAAGCCAGGTATTTCAGTTCAAATTCAATTTCCCTGTCGGCGTCGTGTCTTTCCAGCTTCAGAATATGCCCAGTCATATAACCTCCATGCGAATAACCCAGCGAATCAAAGGCAATGCGAATTTATGCGAATAAGAATCATCCCATATCTCTTCATTCGCCCTATTCGCATATTCTCAATTCGCTCCCTATTCGCATGTACCACTAGAATTTAATATCCTTTTGTATTGAAGACGGGGGCCTCTAAAATTGGCGATGATCCCGAGTTTTAAACCTGTTGATTTCAGGTAAGCCCTGACCTGCCTGTAATCCTCACGGTCTACCATCGGCACCGTCTTCAATTCCAGAACCACGCGCTTCTCAATTAAAAAGTCCAGCCTGTACTTCCCTATTTTTTCATCTTGAAAACACAAATCGACTTCTATCTCCCTCTTAAACTCAAGCCCCTCGTGTTTAAAAGCCGTCTCAACCGCACGCTGATAATATTTTTCCTGATATCTCCCGCCTAAAGCAGAGTGCACACTAAAAAGAACTCCCATTATCCGATAACTAAGTTCTTTCTCAACTATTTCCTTGTTCGCCTCTATTCGCATTTCTTTATTCGCTCCCTATTCGCATGGTTAACGAAAACCTGTGCGCCGTTCCCAGGCCGCCGTAGGGGAGCAGCGCGTAATCAAGGCTGAAGCCTGAATAAACGAAGCCGGCGCCGGCGAAAAATCCGTACATGCCCGCCACGCCGGAGACCGAGTCCCCGAAGCCGCGACCCAGCACGGCGTCGCGCTGCCCGGAAGCAGTGGTTTTGTACCCCAGGCGCAGGGCGATGCCGTCCAGGCCCTTGAATTCGGCTCCCGCCCTCAAAGCTGCCGGTCCGTAGTTGGGGAACTCCGCGTCCAGCGCCAGCAGCAGCCGGGGAGAAGCGAAACTGGCCGCCACGCCGGCTTTCACTTTCATCGGCAGCGGGAAACTTTCCTCCTCGAACTTGACCTTTGTGCCGAAATTCACCAGGGACGCGCCCGCCGAATAGGGCGTGCCCTTAAAACGGTAGAGCAGACCGGCGTCGGCGGCGAAGGAGGTCGCCCCGCTGGATTTTATCTTCTGGCTGATCACCTTGCCGGAAAGCCCGGCGTCAAAAGGCCCCAGCTTGAAGCCGCGCGAAACCTGCGCGGCCACGTCCCTGGCCGTAAAATTCCCGGTGGGCGCGGCTGAAGCGTCCCGCCCTTCCAACTCGCCGGCCGAGAAATAGGTTATAGCCGCAGCGTAGGGGCGGCGCATAAAACCGACCTGGGACACGGCCGTATCCTGCAGGTGGAAGGCGTGCGAGAAGGATAATTCCCTGCCCTCCTGCCCGGTCGCCAGCCCGGCGGGATTATAATAGACGCTTGAGATATCGTCCGCAACGGCGGTATAGGCCTCGCCCATGCCCAGGGCCCTGGCTCCGAAGCCAAGGTTAAGGAACTGCGCCGCCGAGCTTTGCGCGGCGTGAAGCCGCGGGCCCTGCGCCAATAAAATGACCGCCAACAAGAATACTCGCATACTGCCTCCAGCCGCATCCGTCAAAAAAGCAGTTGATAAAGTTAATAGGTTGATAAAGTACTTAGTCAACTTATCAACTTCCCAACTTGTCAACCTATCAACTTGTCAACTTAATCAACTTCTTCTACTTCTTCTTCAGCCCGCCCTCGATCTGCTTCACCGTGCCGTCCGGCATTTTCACGGAAGTCTTGAGGCTTTTGCCGGAGGAGGCGCTTTCCTTGAGCAGGTTCACGAACTTATCATAGTCGCTGACCTTTACCTCTTCATGCCATTTGCCGACGTCCTGTCCGGACATCTTCCTGGCGGCCTCGGGGGCGGCGTTGGCCCCGGACACTGTGGTCATCTGCCCGGCCCGCAGGGACTGCTTGCCCACGGAGTTCTGCACGTCCACATGGCCTTCGTAAACCTTGACCGTCAGCAGGCTCCGCTGCTCTATATCGGCTTCGGTGCCGCGCACGGCGCAGACCGCGGAAGGGGTGCGCACGTTGAGCTTGGCCATTTTATGAAGCATCCTGGTCCAGATATGGCCGACAGACAGGTTTATTAGTTCGCGGAGCTTGCCTTGCGGGGAGATCTCGAAGTTGGATTTCTCGTTAAGCCGCACTTCGGCGCCTCCCTTGGTCACCAGGCTGGTCCGACTGGAGGGGCCGGTCTTAATATTGTCACCCGAATAGAGCAGGTCGTTGACCTTCAGCTCGGCGTAGGCGGACTCACCGACGCGCTTTACATGCACGTCCCCCAGCGTATAAACAGCCACCGCCACCACTTTAGGCGCGCTAAAAGCCGCCGGCACGGCGGCCGTAAAAGCCGCCAGCAATACCGCCCCCGCTACTATCAGTTTTCCGAGTTTCATATCCTTCCTCCTTTTGTGTCTACATGCGAATACCGACGAATGAAGCCATGCGAATAACCACGAATGTTATGGAATTTAATTCGCATATATTCGCATAGCCCCATTCGCTCCGGTGTTCGCATGTCCACTACTTCTTCACATCCAGCCGCTTGAACGAAACTTTTTCCTCTACGCGCTCGTATACGCGGAAGATATAAGCCGCCAGCGGCGGGACCGCGCCGGCCGGGGCCTCTATCTGGTAGTAGTCGAAAGCTACGCCTTCGTCGGTTTTGCGCTTCCCAAGCAGGCGAACGGTCTCCGCCTTGTCGTTGGAGCCTGAAATGATCCCTACGACCGTCAAGGTTCTGAAGTCCAGTTCGGGCGCCTCTTCGGAGGAAAGCGTCTTCCAGATTTTTTTCCATTCCTTAACGTTCCTCAGCACGAAGACCGATGCCTCTTTGTCGCGGGCCTCCGTATAGCCGGTCCACTCGCCTGGCGTTTCTTCTTTCATGGGGGTCAGGTCAAGGGAGGTTTCCTCCGGCGCCGGGGCTTCCGTATCCGACCCGTAGGCGGTTTCTTCGGCCGCCAGCGCGGCCGGCGACGGCGCGGCTGTTCCGCCCTCGCTGGTAACGGAGGCGCCCACAAGCTGGGCCTCGCCGCTGATAAGCGCCGCTATAACAAGAGCGAGCTCATCCTGGGAACAGTTGCTGCAGGAGAGGCTTTCAAAGGTATAGCCTTCCAGGGCCTTGGCAGCCTCCGGGCCGAGCCGCCTGAGGATGGCCTGGAACATCTCTTCGTAGCTGAGCTTCCTGCCTGGCCCGGCGGGGCCGGCCGCGCCGGCGTCTTTGGCTATAAGCTTGGTCTTGCAGTTGTCGGGCATATTATCGTCGAAGAGGTCTGCGCAGGCGACGGCCAGCCCCTCTTCCTGGCCGGGAGGCATGAAAGCGGTGAAAGGCAGGTTAACCCTCTCGCCGGGTCCGATAGTCATAACCTGCTTGGGTGAGTCCTGCGCCGCTATGCCGCCGAGCGACAGCTTCACGGACAGATTGGATTCCGTAGCCGAGCCGCTATTATAAAGCACGGCTTTGAAATTTATGGGCTTATTGAAATCCAGCGCCGGAGAACTCAGGTCCAGCTGTGTAATGGCCACATTGCGCGTCTGCGCCGAGGCCTGGCCCTTGAGCGAAAAGTTATAAGCATTGCTCTCGGAGATCTTATTGTTGCTCGCGTCGAGGCCTTCCACTTTCCAA
>CAMTWW010000291.1:0-17238 GCA_947085555.1 uncultured Elusimicrobia bacterium
AATGCCGAATCAGCGGCAGTAAAAACTTAATCACTGTTCTCTCTTTAGGGGAACAATATCTAACCGGTGTCTTTCCTAAGTCAACAACTGAGAAAATCACTAAAGGCCCGCTTGATCTGGTTTGGTGCCCTGATAGTGGTTTATTGCAAATGAAACACTCATACGATCTGGGAGAGATGTATGGGGACAACTATGGGTACCGCTCCGGGTTAAATTCTTCAATGGTTCGCCATCTGACCCAGAAAATACATTTTCTTGAAAAGATGGTTCAGCCTACTGAAAAGGACGTGGTAATTGATATCGGAAGCAACGACGCCACATCGTTGAAGGCATATACTGTTAAGTGCCGCAGGGTCGGTATAGATCCCACAGGAAATAAGTTTAAGGAATTTTACACGGACGGGGTCATGCTGCTGCCGGATTTTTTCTCTGCTGAGGTCTTCTCATCTGCGTTCCCAAAAGAGAAAGCCAAGATAATCACCTCGATAGCTATGTTTTATGACCTTGAGGATCCTAATCGTTTTGTGCGCGATATAGAATCCATACTGGCCGATGACGGGATATGGCATTTTGAGCAAAGTTATATGCCCAGCATGTTGCGCACTAATTCCTATGACACGATTTGCCATGAGCATTTAGAGTTTTACTCCTTTAGAGTGGTACAGAGTATTCTTGAAAAATGCGGCATGTGCGTCATCGATGTTCAGATGAATGCCATTAACGGCGGGAGCTTTGCCGTTACCGCGTGCAAAAAATCAGCGTCACATAAGTCGAATACGCCTATAATCAACTGGATGCTGCGGCAGGAGGATGATATGGGGTTAGACACTCCCAAACCATATCGTGATTTTGAAGAACGCGTTTTCAAGCATCGCAAAAATCTTGTTGAATTGGTTAAGACGCTTGTAAATGACGGGAAAAAAGTAATTGGTTACGGCGCAAGCACTAAAGGGAACGTCCTTCTGCAATTCTGCGGGCTGACAAAAGAGTATATCCCATGTATTGCTGAAGTAAACCAGGAAAAGTTCGGGCGGTATACCCCGGGAACCAATATCCCTATTATTTCTGAAACTGAAGCCAGAGCGATGAAACCGGATTATTTCCTAGTGCTGCCCTGGCACTTTAAAAATAGTATTCTGGAGCGGGAAAAAGGTTTTCTCACAAGCGGTGGCAGATTTATTTTTCCTTTGCATGAGATCGAGATCGTTTAAGTTCGCGGCTGCGGCCGCCGCAAGGCGCCTACAGCCTGCGCTGTCCGGTCATTTATCTTTTTGAAGCACAAGCCAGGCGAAGGTGTAGCTTTTGCCCGCCGTCTCGATCAAAGCTTCCGCCGCCCCCAGGTCGACAGGGCCGCAGGGCGAAAAGCCGTAACCCTTCGCTTCGTCGATAAAAGCCAGCACTTCCTCCCTGGAAAAGATACGCCAGTCCATATCAAAGAATTTGCAGCCACTGGTGTCGATCTTCTCCGGCCAGTAATCGAACGACGCGATAAAGTAACCGCCGGGGCGCAAAAGGCGCGCCATCTCTTTCAGCAGCTCTCCGCTCTGGAAGCCATGCTCTATCACGGAAATCGCCGTGATGGCCGCGAAAGTCTTGCCCGCGAAATGGGTGTGCATAAAATCCCCCACCTCGTACCGGATCTGTTCCGCGTAGGGCATACGGACGACGTCAGGGTTAAGATCCACGCCGGCAAGGGCGGTGAATTTCATACGGTGCAGCACGCAGATTATTTCGGAAAAGCAGGCGCCGATATCTAAAATCGGGGCGGTCACAGGCAGCTGCTTCTGAATAAAATCCGCAGTGACAAGAATATCCCAGCTCTTAAGAATATTCCCGACCGGGACATTTCTTTTCGGCTTTAATCTACTACAGATCCGATCGATAAGCCGGCTGCCGGTCAGGGCCGAGACGCCGCGCCGCAGAAGTTCATTGCGCGCGTCCTGTATCTCGGTTTTATGCTGCAGCACTTTAACGGTCATGATGGTCCTTGTCTTCTCTGACTAAGCAGCCCGGGGTGCGGTCATTTTCCCCGATATATTCCGCAACACCCTGGTTATTCCGCCGTAAAAGCCGGACAGAAACACACGAAAACCGTTTTTGAACAAAAGCCGGAAAGTTTCGAAAGCGAAATGAAATCCGCCGTTTTTCAGCATAATGAACATCGAGAATGTCAGACCGTTGATTTCTTTGATTTTAAAGTTATCGCTCAAATATATTTCATTTCTGAGGATAGAGGACGCGTCAGGGCTCTCAAGCACGCTCCTCAGATCTTTCAGCAGGCGTTGCGCGTCAATTTCCGGCTGATAGTTTTCCAGGGCGCGCTTATGAGCGACAAGGGCCAAGGCGTCTCTCTTCTCCGGATTTGAAAGGTAAAACCTGACTTTTTCCAGAAGTTCCGCCTTATCCCGGAAAGTATCTATCTCTTTACCTATATCGAACATCGTATACAGGAAAGGGGAGTGTTCGCAAAGGCAGAAACTTCCGGTGAGGGCTATTTCCCTGGGCCGGTATGTATCCACCCGGACCCTGTTTAACATTGGCTCGTCCGAATTGATCCAGGAGAGCTTGGCGTTTTGGGAGAAATTCAGGTTTATTTTGCTTCTGCACATGTATTCCGACATTTTACCGAAAGGGAGAAAGCCGTTCTCGGAGCCTTGCCCGTAAACCGTGATATTTATCCCGGCGTCTTTGAGGAATTTTATATATTCCAGCCTACCCCGTTTCCGGACATCCCCTATGAAACAGACATCAATATCTTTTTCAACGGCTATCGGAGCTAAATTATTCTCGACAAAGACTTCCTGGCAAAAGACCGCCGGGATCCCCAGCCTTTTATACGCGAAGAGGGCGGAATAATCCACGGTCGTTACGGCGTCGGCCACCTGCGCGTAATATTTATCGTAGACCTCGAAGTAGGTGGCGTCGTCCATGAAACCGAACACGAGTTTTACTTTTTCCCTGAGGGAATTGTAGAAATCTACGGAAAGCTGGTAATCGGTGGCGAAGGGATAACTGAGCAGGATGTCGATCTTTTCGCGGGCTATGACCTCTTTTATGTGCCGCTCGGTGTTCTTTATCCCGTTCATATGGCTGTACGCCACAAAATTCAGGAGGTGAGCGGCTTTAAAATGCTTTTTCAGCGCCTCGAATCTGGCAGGGAACCCGCTGTTGTCCGCGGGGTAAAGAATCAGCGCGTTTTTATCCGCAAATATACCTGTCATTATTACTCCGCAAAATAATTTATCACATCAAAATCAGTTTTCTTGTTTTTTATCCAGCGGGCGACATCCTCCGGCATAACCCTCCGCCTCGCGCTATTGGCCGTATAGATCTCATAGCCGTTCCGCCAAAAGAACTCGAAGGTCTTCTGATAAGCCGGATTGATTTTATCAGGATGGAACTCGTTCAAAGTGATTTCCAGGATCCACTTCGGTCGGGGCGTATGCTTAACCACCTCCACGGCTCCCTGTAAAACCCCATACTCCATACCTTCCACGTCGATCTTGATCAATAATCTTTTAGCCGCGAATCTATGGCCTGCAATTACGTCCAAAGTTGTCAGGGGAATGATCGTTTTGATCTTTCCGGGCTGGGCGGCCCACCCCTCTATCAGTGAAGCCCCGGTACTGGAAGCGCCGTAAAGCTTTGCGATACCGGGTTTATCCGCCAGCCCGATCGGATATACTTCCACATCCAGATAGTTGTTGGCCGCCAAACTGGCAAGCAGGACCTTGACGTTCTTTATTTGCGGCTCTATGGCCACAACCTGCTTCCCCACCGAGCGCGCTAAAAACACGTAAAAGCCGAGGTTGGCCCCCACATCCACGTAGACATCGACGTCTTTCAGGAGGGAAAGGATCAGGTCTGTCTCTTCGACTTCGAACGCCGACTGGGCCATCATTTTATGATAACGCCCATGTCCGATATGCATCACAAAACCGAATTTGGTCTCCAGCGGCTTTTTGCCCGAATAATCGGCAAAAACCTCATCATAATAATGGATCAGCTCTTCACGTTTATCTTCGATGAAAGCTCTGAATGCGGGGTAATGCTTCCCGATTATTGGAAGGTGTTTGATGAAGCTGCCGATTTTTCTTCTTAAAGACATGTTTATCGTTGTCGGGGCAATGGAAACCGCCTCAGTCCCATGTGGCTGAGGCCGCTTTTCCAAATCTGTGTTAGTCTATCATTTTTAACCTTTTCGCCTGTCGAACTTTTCAGCCTTATCCTCCCCTTTTCTTTACATATTCGGCTAGTTTCCTGATCTCGTCCATTCTCACGCCGCCGACTGCTAAAAGAAGGACAGAATAAGAGGTAACGCCGATAATGATCTTTGATCCGACCGCAACGCTGCTAAAAAAATAAAGGACAAGACACATCCCCATGGACGCGATAAAAGGCTTGAAGCTCAGGAACAAGATGCGGCGCTCGGATACTGGTTTGATAGCGGCAACATAGATCAGGAACGTTAAGAACTCGGTAAAGGTGTAGGCTATCGCGGCGCCCAGGGCGCCGTACTTTTTTATAAGCACTACGCTGGAAACCACCAGCAGCACGGTCCGGATCACGGAGATGTGCATGTTCTTGACATGCTTTTCGTCCGCGATCAGATACATGTTGTAGATCATATTCAGTACGTAGAAAAGAGCTCCGGCCATCAGCGTTTTAAGCAGTACGCCGGAGGCGAGGTATTTCACGCCGAAAATGCCGAGGATAAGCGCGTCGGCCGTGACTACCGTGCCGGCCAGCAGAGGCCAGGCAGCTATCAGCGTGGTTTTTTCCGCCAGACGCAGTATCTTGCCGGCGGTCTCTTTCGAGGCCGTTATATATTGGGCGAACGCGGGGAAAAGCGCCGCGCTGAAGGCCACGCCTCCGCCCATCATTATAAGGCATATTCTGAAAGCTATGCTGAAGTAGCCGACCTCCGACTGTTCCGAGAAAAAACCGAGTAGAGAGGTGGACAGGTTCCAGTTAACGCCGCAGATAATGAAATAACCCACTCCGATGGGGAGGCTCTCTTTGAGAGTCCCCCGGACTTCGCTGAAAGTCAGGCGGCGGAATTTGTAGCCGTAGGTTCTGACGGTAAGCCAAAGAAGACATGCGGCCGGCACCAGGTAGGCGCCGACAAGCGCCAGGGGCACGAACGTTATGTCGGAGTGGGTTTTCACCAATGTTAAGATCAGCCCGGCATAAACAAGGGATTGTGCTACAGCATACAGCGCGGAAAACTCCATTTTCTGCAATCCCAGATATATCCATGTGGAATTAACGGCCTGGGGGAGCAGGGTTAGGGCATAGGTCAAGACCAGGGTTTGGACTATGGGGGGCTGCTTCATGACCGCGGTCATAGCCGCCACGATAGCGATTGTTATACCGGCCATGTATGCGCGGACCATAGAGATATCGTTCAGGTGACTGGGAATTCCGGCGGGGTCCTTGACCACCTGTTTGACGCCATAGGTGGATAATCCGGGGTCTGCGAGAAAGGCGAAATAATTTATTATGGACAGACTGAAGCTTAGTATCCCGAAATCATAGGGGTTGAATTTTCGCGCCAGGTACACAGTAACGACAAAACCTATGCCTTTTACCGCGAAATCCGCTATCATCAACGAGGTGAAATTCTTGATGATGTTTCTGCCCGTCTTCATTGCGAAAGTATATCAAAAAAAACGGCGTGCCCAATAAAACTCCAGAATTGCCGTTGTTTCCGGAAGGTAGAATGACGTCGACTCCAACTTGCGCGAGAATCCTTGAGGCATTCAATGGCGTGAGTTGGCACGAGTTTCGGAGGGATGACGAGGTTATATGCTTCCCGCTAAAGCTCAGCACGACGCAGAAACTTCTATTGGAATTGTTAGAGGTGCCCGTAGAGGAATATAGTTAAGCGCTGAGGCCCAAACCGGCCGAAATAATTTACAGGGCTCTTTACAACCGCAGTCAGCCCTACTGCCGCAAGAGCGATGCATTTACCCGTGTCCGCAGCCGGCGGCGGGCGGGAGGTGTGGCGGCCTCAAACCGCTTTGCCTGTTTGCCTCAAACCCTCGTAAAGGACTATGCCTGCGGAGGTGGAGAGGTTGAGCGACCGCACGCGGTCGGACCACATCGGGATCTTGTAAAGCCGGTCCGCGTATTTTTCGTAGATACTATCCGGGAAGCCCGCCGTCTCGGCGCCGAAAATAAGGCAGGAGTCCTCCAGGTACGGGGCCTCCCAGTAAGTTCTGCCGCCGCGCGTCGAGAAGAAAAGCAGCGAGGGATTTTCGGGCAGGGTCTTCAGGAAAGCCTCGAAGTCCGCGTGCCGCGAGTATTTCAGGAACTGCCAGTAATCCAGCCCCGAGCGGCGGATCTCCTTAGAATTGATCTCGAACCCCATCTTCCCGGCGAACGCCAGTTCCGTGCCGGTGGCCACGCAGGTGCGGCCGATATTGCCGGCGTTCCAGGGGATGTCGGGGTTGAGCAGGACGATCTTCATAATTTAAAGTCGTCGGCGAACTCTTTGTGCCAGAGCTCCAGCATCAGCAGCGCCCACAGTTTGTAGCCGTGGTCGCGGGCGCCGCTCTGGTGCTCGTCCCAGAGCCTGAAAAGATGTTCCTTGTTGAAATACCCGCGGCTCAGCGCCTTGGCGGACAGGCAGGTGCCGGCCCAGTACTCCTTCAGTTCCCCCCTGAACCAGGGGCCCAGCGGGATGCCGAAGCCCATTTTTCCGCGCGAGTAGATCTGCCTGGGCAGCATGTCCTTGAAGGTTTCCTTCAAGATCCACTTGGTCCCGTTTATTCCCTTTAACTTCAAATGTTCGGGCAGGCTGAAGGCAAACTCGATGACCTTGTGGTCGAGGAACGGCGACCTGGCCTCCAGCGAGTTGGCCATGGAAGCTATATCCATCTTGGTCATCAGGCATTCCGGCAGGTAGGAATGGAAATCCACGTAGCTGAGGATATTCTGCAGGTCCTGCCCTTCCGGGATCTTGTAGAGCCCGGTAATGTACTTTTCGCCGTAGCGGAGATCCGCGCCGAGCGCGTTCTCAAAGGCCGCGCTGAACAGCCCCTGTTTCTCGTCGGGCCCGAAATAAGAGACCGTGGACAGGTAGCGCCGCGCGGGGTCCTGCATCATGGACGCGGCCAGGAATTTTCTGGCGCGCCAGAAAATGCCGTAAGGCGCTTTCTGCGGGAACAGCTTGGCGGCCCCCAGCAGCGCTTCCTTAACGCCGCCCGGCATGACCCTCAGGTACGAATCCAGTTTCATCGCCACGTACCGGAGATACCCGCCGAAAGCCTCGTCCCCGCCGTCGCCGTTCAGCGCCACCGTAACGGACTTCCGCGTTTCGCGGGAAACGAAATAGGAAGGCAGCGCGCTGGAGTCGGCGTAAGGTTCGCCATAATGGCGGACCAGCTTTTCCAGCACATCTATCATGTTGGCCTCTACCACGAACTCCGTGTGCCTGGTGCCGTACATCTCCGCCACCTGCTTGGCGTAGCCGAGTTCCGAGAACGCGGCCTCTTTGAAGCCTATCGAGAAAGTTTTGACCGGAGCGGACGAACTTTTAGCCATCAGGGCCACGACCACCGAAGAGTCTATGCCGCCGGACAGGAAGGCGCCCAGCGGGACTTCCGAGATCAGGCGGATCTTGGCGGCCTCCAGTAGCTCGGCGTAAAGCCTTTCTTTTACCTCCGCCACCGGCAGGTCCAGTTTCTCCGCCCCGAGCGGCAGGTCCCAGTATTTTTCTATCGAGACCTTCCCGTCCTCGAAAGTCAGCACCGAGGCGGGTTCCAGTTTCTTAACGCCCTTGAAGATGCTGAGAGGGCTCGGGATATACTGCAGCGTAAGGTAGGCGTCCACCGCGCGCAGGTCCACCTCGCGGGGGATGCCGGGGGCGGCCAGCAACGCGCGCAGCTCCGAGGCGAAAGCGACGGCCCCGGGAGTTACGGAGTAAAAAAGCGGCTTCTTGCCCATGCGGTCTCGCGCCAGCAGCAGCCGGTCCCTTTTTTTATCCCAGATAGCTATGGCGAACATGCCGCGCAGCTCCTTGGGGAAATCCAGGCCTTTCTCCTCGTAGAGATGTAGTATTACCTCGGTATCGCTCTTGGTCTTGAATTTATGCCCTTTCGCCAGCAGGCCTTCGCGCAGCTGCTGAAAATTGTAAATTTCACCGTTGAAGACTATCCAGAGGCTTTCGTCCTCGTTCGAGATGGGCTGGTGCCCGCTGGACAGGTCTATGATGGACAGCCGGCGCATGGCCAGGCCCAGGTTCTCATGCACGTAATAGCCCTCGTCGTCCGGGCCGCGATGGACGAGCAGGTCGTTCATGGCTTTCAGGTCCTGCCGCGTCACCGGGACGCCCGAGCCGTAATTATAAATTCCGCAGATTCCGCACATGGTCAGTCCTCTCCGTATATGGCCAGCAGCTCGTCGGTCACGCGCGCCATGGAGTATTTTCCACGGCGGTTTTCCTGGCCTGCTCGCCCATCTTCAGGGCCGCGCTGCGGTCCGTCATAAAGCTCCGCAGGCAGGTTTTCAGCTCGGCCCGGTTAAGCGGGTCGAACAGGCAGCCGCTCACGCCGGGGGCCACGGCGTCCCTCGCGCCGCCCACGCGGCTGGCCAGCACGGCCACGCCGCAGGCCATCGCCTCCAGCATAGAATTGGAAAGCCCCTCGGAGAGCGAGGGCAGGACGAAGACGTCGGCGGCCCGGTAATAGGGCAGCAGGTCGTCCTTGGGGCCGGTAAGCGTGACGCTGCCCGCCAAACCCAGGTCCGCGACCGCCCGCTTGAGCGCGGCCTCTTCCGGCCCGCCGCCGACTATGACCAGGCGGATCTTAGGCGCGGAAGACTCCTCGCTGAAGATCTCGGCCCAGGCTTCCAGGAATTCTTTCAGTCTTTTTTCCGGCGACAGGCGCCCGACAAAAAGGAAGAGCGCGGAGTTTTCCAGCCCCAGGGCCGTCTTCGCGTTTATCTTTTCGTTGTAGAGCAGCGGCGTGTAGCGGCCGGTGTCCACCCCGTTGCGGAACCGGCGCAGCCTGAGGCCGGAAAACTCTTCGGAAGTCTTAAGCCAGTTGAAAACGTCGTCGTTCATCACCAGCAGTTCCGGGCGGGCTAACCGGAAGAAGGCGAGCTTGAGCCGGCCCAGCAGGCTGTGCCCGGAGCGGGTTATTTCGTCCACGCCGCGGCCGCCGCCCAGTTTTACCAGCGTCCTGCGGCCGGTCAGGCGGCCCGCCAGCACCGCGGCTACCGCCGGGGAGGAGGCGAGGTGGACGTGCACGGCTTCATACTCGCCGGCGTGCAGCAGCAGCCAGAAAAAACTTTTTATCATGAACACGGCGGAATCCACCGCGCGCGGCCCGAAGACCGGAAGGCGCTTCACTATTACTCCGCCGAGGTCCTCCTCCGACGGCAGGCCGCCGGGCTGCCGGGTAAGCACGGTCACCTTCACGCCGCGCCCGGCCAGCGCCCTGGAGAGTTCCAAAGCCTGTTTTTCTGCCCCGCCGATATCGGGGTAGAAAGTCTGGCTGAGCATCAGCACGGATTTGACGGGAGCGCTCATGCGGCTTTGTCCCCGGCGCCGGAAGAAAATTCGCCCCAGACCTTGCCCATGGAGTGCCCCATCCGGTAGATGAAGAACACGCCCAGCAGCGTCATCACGATATAGCCCAGCACGTGCCCGAAGAAAACATAAGCGAAACCGATATCCTCTGAAATGCCCCAGACACCCAGCACCTTCATGAGAGCGAGCTCGTAATTTCCGAAATAGCCGGGCATACCCGGCACCGAAACCGCGACCGCGGCGGTGAAGACCAGGGCAACGCCTTTAAAGAGATCTATAATCCCGCCCAGACCGAAAGCCAGGGCCAGTACGTAAAAACTCAAGGCGTTCAGGAACCACTGAAACCCGGCGAAGAGGAAAATAAGCGCGCCGCTTTTAAGGGAGTGGAAGCCTTTTACGCCCATGGCCACCCGCTCAAAAAGCAGCCGGACCTTAGGGAAGCGGGCGAAAAAGCCGGAGCACCATACATGAGCCACCAGCTCGTCGGCGAAGATCAGGGCCGCTATGCCGGCCGCCAGCCCCGCGACCAGGCCCCAGAGCAGGCCGCCGTAGTCCATGAGGCCGCCGGTTATGCCGCCGAAGCGCACAGCTACCGCAAACATGAGGAACAGGACTATCACGTCCAGCAGCCGCTCCACCAGTATGGTGGCCAGCACCGTGATCAGCGGGATCTGGAACAGCCTGGCCGCAAAAGCGGCGCGGGCCAGCTCGCCCAGCCGCAGCGGGAGGATATTGTTCAGCGCCAGCCCGGCGGCTTCAAGCTTGAAAGCGTCGGTCACGCGCACCGCCGGATTGGAGGGGAGCAGCAGCAGGCGCCAGCGCGCCGCGCGGAAAACCAGCTCCAGCGGAATGAGGACGATAAAGGGAACAAGGTAGACGACGTCCACCTTTGAATAGATAGCCGCCAGCCTGGAGAACTCTATATTGCGGAGGGCGAAATACAGCAGTAGGCAGCCGATAAGGAACCCCGCCGCGATGGAAAGTTTTGCTTTCATAGGCTAAAACAGGCGCTTTCAATACAGACCAGCCGATCGCATAATATAAATATTTTATCGCTGCTGAGCCTCGATAGAGGTTCGGCGGAAATGGTCGCGCATCATGCGCACCAGGCCTTCGGTGGCCTTGCCGGGGATCTCCTCCCCCTCCCAGTTTATGGAGAAATGCGCGTTCTTCTGCGTGGGTTTTACGAAGTTCTCGTACATCGGGAGCACGGTGGAGAGGATCTGGTGCTTTATGCCCTCTATGTCGCGGCCGCGCTCGCTGATGTCGCGCTGTACGCGGCGCAGCACGGCGGTGACCATGCCTGTTGAAACGAAAATTTTATAGTCGCAAAGCGCCAGCAGCTTAGGGAAATACAGGGTATAGAGCCCCTCCACCACTATCAACTGCGTGGGCCTGCAGGGGACGGTCTCTTTTTCGCGGGTGTGCTGCTTGAAGTCGTAGACCGGCTGCTGTATGGTCCTGCCGGCGCAGAGGCCGTGCAGATGTTTTACGGCCAGGACGGAATCTATCGCGTCGGGATGGTCGAAGTTGTAGCTCTTCCTTTCTTCGAAGTCCAGGTGGTCCAGGGGCTGGTAATAATTATCCAGCGAGAAGAGCTGCCCGGCTATGCCTATCCTGCCGCACTGGTCTATGAGCTTGCCGGCCAGGGTGGTCTTGCCGGAGCCAGAGCCGCCGGCTATGCCCAGTATGAAGCGCGATTTCCTGGTGTTGTCCATTTTATATCCCGCCGTAAATGATACCAAATATAAAAAAGCGCGAAGGCGTTTTTTCTGCTCTTTATGCCCTGCCGGGCCGCTAATTTTGGTAAAATGTCTATACAAGCGCGTCATACGCCCTGGAGATCACAATGGAGAATGTAATGGAAAACGAAGAAAATTTCGCGGAGATGTTCGAACTGGCCTATAAAGAGCCTGCCAGGCTGGAGCCCGGCCAGAAGGTGGAGGCGGCCATCGTTAAGCTCACCCCCGAGTGGGCCCTGATCGAAGTGGGCGGCAAGGGCGAGGGCTACATCGAAGTAAACGAATTGAAGGATACCGAAGGCAAACTGATGGTCAAGGAAGGCGACAAAGTGCGCGCCTACTTCCTGCACACCGAAGAAGGCGAGATGCGCTTCACCACCAGGATAGGCGCCGGCCCGGTGGCCCGCGCCCAGCTGCTGGACGCCTTCAAGAACCATATCCCGCTGGAAGGTAAAGTTTCCAAAGAGCTGAAGGGCGGCTTCGAGATCGTGATCTCCGGCGGCCTGCGCGCCTTCTGCCCCTACTCCCAACTGGGCATCCGCCGCGACGAGAACAAGGAGGCCTATGTCGGCGCCTCCATGATCTTCTACATCATAGAATGCGACCGCCGCGGCGTGGTCCTCTCCCGCAGGGAGCTAGTGGAGAAGGAAAGGCGGGAGAAGATAGCCGCGCTGAAAGAGACCCTGCAGGAAGGCCACAAGGTGCGCGGCGTGGTGGCCTCTATAACTAAGTTCGGCGCTTTCGTGGACATCGGCGGCGTGGAAGGCCTGCTGCCCGTTTCCGAGCTGGCTTGGGGCCGCACCGAGAAAGTGAGCGACCTGCTCGCCCCCGGGCAGCCGGTGGAAGTGCTAATAAAGAATTTGGACTGGGATAACCGCAGGATCTCCCTGAGCCTCAAGGACACGCTGCCCAACCCCTGGGACACCGCGGCGCAGAAGTGGCCGGCCGGTTCCTACCATACCGGCAAAGTGTCCCGCCTGGCGCCTTTCGGCGCTTTCGTGACGCTTGGTGACGGGGTGGACGGGCTTATCCATGTCTCCCGCCTGGGCGGCGACAAGCGGATCAACCACCCCGAAGACGTTTTAAAGGCCGGGCAGGAGATAGAAGTGCGCGTAGAGGCCGTGGATCCCGCCAACAAGCGCATCTCCCTGGCGCCCGCCGAGCTCAGCCGCGAGGAAGAGGAGACCGCGGCCACGCTGCAGAAATACCAGAAGCAGGAGACCAAGACCGCCGAAGAGCCCTCCATGGGCTCCATGGGCGAGCAACTCAGTCGCCAGTTGGAACAGCGCAACAAGATAGACAAGTAAGCCGGGGCCGCGCCGGCTGTCCCGTTCACTCTTTATCCGGTAACTACTCAGGTAGACAGAATTCAGTAGTCAGAATTCAGAATTCAGAATGGCCGACTACGAACAAGCCTCCGGCGGTTTTCTGACTCCTGGCTTCTGAATTCTGGCTTCTGGCCACCTGAGCAGTTACATCTGAAGAATGATAAGGACAAATGAACTTAAATTTTACAGGAATATTCAAACCCGCCGCGCATATAGCGCGCCTGCCGGAAGAACTGCGCGCCGCGCGCTATAAGGCCCTGCGCCGGCAGATGATGCTCTCGATCTTCTTCGGCTACGCCGGTTATTACCTCGTGCGGAAGAATTTTTCTCTGGCCAAGCCCTACCTGATAAACGATTACGGCTTCTCCAAGGGCGACGTGGGCCTGATAGCCACGGCGCTGGCCGTTTCCTACGGGCTCAGCAAGTTCATGATGGGCAATGTCTCGGACCGCTCCAACCCGCGCTACTTCATGGCCGCCGGGCTGATACTTTCAGGGGCGATAAACCTGCTGTTCCCCACGCTGGCCGGCTCGCTCTGGGCCATGACGGCGCTCTGGTTCGTGAACGGCTGGGTACAGGGCATGGGCTGGGCGCCCTGCGCGCGCACCCTGACCCACTGGTTCTCCGACGACGAGCGCGGCACCAGGTTCGCCTTCTGGAACCTGTCCCATAACGTGGGCGGCGGCATAGTTGGCCCCATCATAAATGGCGCCCTGGCCCTGGCCGCCATCCTCGGCCTGGCCGCCGTCGCCGGCGACGGCAAACTACCCCTCCTCCTCATTTTCTACGTGCCCGCCCTGCTGGCCATAGGCATGGGGGTGCTTATAGCGATGTTCCTGCGCGACACGCCGCAGAGCTGCGGCCTGCCGCCGATAGAGGAATTTACCGGCGATTACCCGGACACCGGCGTGGCCGACCCCGAGCGGGAACTGGGCGCGAAGGAAATTTTCGTCAAGCACATCCTCTATAATAAGCCGTTGTGGATAATAGCCGCAGCCAATATCTTCGTCTATGTCATCCGCTACGGCGTGCTGGACTGGGCGCCCACCTACCTGACGGCCGTTAAGGGCTGCCCGCAGGATATGGCGCGCTGGCAGTTCTTCGTCTATGAATGGGCCGGTATACCCGGTACGCTGCTGGCCGGCTGGGCCTCCGATAAATTCTTCCACGGCCGCCGCGGCCCGGTTTCCGTTATTTACATGTTCTTCGTGACCCTGGCCGTCTACGTCTACTGGCAGAATCCAGCCGGGCGCTTCTGGGTGGACTCGGCCGCGCTTTTCGTCATCGGCTTCCTGATCTACGGCCCGGTGATGCTGATAGGCGTGAGCGCGGTGGACATGGTGCCGAAGAAAGCCGCCGGCACGGCCGCCGGCTTTACCGGCTTCTTCGGCTATATGTTCGGCGCGGTGATAGCCGAGGTCGGCATAGGCCGGGTGGTGGACCGCTGGGGCTGGGATGGCGGCTTCAAATTATTACTGGTCTCCTGCATGCTGGCTATCATCCTTCTGTCCCTGACCTGGAAAAAGCACCACGCGAAGGATTAGCCTGAATCCTGCAGAATAATTCTGTTACCTGGTCTTTCCAATGAAATTTATCCTGATCTGCAGGATTCCCAGGTTAATCCTGTTTTTTCAACACAAATGCGGCTGAGGATACCTGGCATTTATTTTTTTTACTGAAAGCGACGTCCAATTCCGCCAAGTGTTTCTGCCAGTCCTGGACTTCATAATCATACACGTTATCGAAATGCAGCCCGGATGCCGAAATCAATTCAAAGATATCTTTTTTAGCATAAGCTTTTCTCTCTATTTTAACGGGCGAGAAATCCACTGTGACCAACATCGTCCCACCCTTTTTCAATACGCGGCTCATTTCTTTTATCGCAATAACGTCTTCGCCTTTAGCCATGTGCTCAAGCACAGAAACGGAGTAGACGTAGTCGAAAGACTCATCCTCGAATGGAAGTTTCGCAATATTCGCCACGCGGAAGTCTATGGACGTACCATAGCGGCGGGCTATACCCTTCAGTGCCGAGGCTTTATCCTCTGTAACCGGCACACCTAATTTCCGCATCAAGTTCCAAAAGCTTTGAACCTGATGCGTTTTTAGAGTGCTAATATCCACTGATGTAATGTTATAGTTTTTTTGCGCCAAGTAAAACTGGAGGATTCCGCGACCGCAGCCGCAATCAAGTATTTTAGCTCCGGGTTTAAATTCGCCGTGTTTTATAAGCCAGGGGTATTCCCAATGCTTAAACGATTCGAATTCCGCCCGGTAAACCAAGCCCTTCCTGTCTGTGCAATAAGCGAATTTATACATCTTTTCTGGCGGGACTTTCATCATGGAATGCATTTCTAAGACAACATTTTTCCATTCAGGGGCGTTCAGGTCTTCGACCGTTATACGCCTGTTAACCGGTTTAATTAAATTCATGTTTCCTCCAACAGCTTTTGGGGTCAGGTCTTTATTTTTAGCATTCCGGGATTTGGCCTACATAAAAAAATAATATTATAAATTGCTAAATTTCGATTCCGCTGAAAAACCCCCTGTTTAAAGTCGGGATCTTCACAAACCCTCTTCAGGATTTGAAAACTGTAAATAAAGCGGATTTTAATCTCCCTTTTTTCTCTTAAGCCATAGTTTGAGCGGAAATTGGGCGCGGAACCGGCCTTTAGGCCGATACCGCAACTGGTTGTTCCGCTCTTAAACTCCTATCCGCAACTTGTTGAGCCTCCCAAGTGACACGGCGGCACCAGCGTTTTATGTTACATGCGGCGCCGATAAAGTAGTTTTGCAGACGGGTCTTCTTACTCCCGCGATACCGTGCCCGGCGCAATCCGTATCCTCTTACCAGTTCGCTCTGCGTGCCTTCAATTCCGTTGCGGTGGTACATGTCCTTCTTGAATTCTTCCGTACGCATAAGTTTACGACGGGCCTGTGTAAGCGTGTGATGTTCATTTACCCGCAGCATACGGTCTCGTTCACCCTTATGAAGACAAGCTTCTTTCACCGCGCAACTCTGACAAAGTCCGCACCATTCAAATCTATACGTAATCGCGCCGGTTTCTCCAGCCACTAATCGCGCGCATTGAGCACTGGTTTTCCCGGCCGGACAGATGGCATAGCGCTGTTCAACATTAACATGAAATGCTTCGGCTGTGTACACCCCGTGATCAGGTGAGGCCGGTGCCGGACCCATCAATTCACGACTCTCCGCAATAGCCGTGGCCATACTTGGCCCCGCCACATATGCGCCATCCGCATAGAGTGTTTCTGGTTTAGCTAAACCCAGCTCTTCCTGTTCTTTAAATACTGCGGCCATCCCGGCCTTATCACTCTCGGTAGCGTTCTGTGTAACTACGGAAGTAATCACGCTCTTCGTCGGTTCGCCAGTCTGCCGCGGTTCGTCCTGAACTGTCTCGGCAACCTGCACTTTGTGTCCGACCCAGGTTTTTGTTTTTAATGTGTCTTTGCTGCTCCACTGTACGTCGGGATTGTGCGGATTATGAATGGCGCCTGTCGGTTGCGCCCGGCGTTTTTCGATAGCCCCGTCCGCGCCCACCTCAAAATTAGATTCAAACACGCTTCGCAAAATCCGCACGGCTTTTCCGTCGCAGTTTCCGGACGGCAACCCGTCAATCCAGTTCAACGCTTCACGCGTGTCAATCCCGGCTTGAATCATCTTTTGCCCCATAATATCGCCCGGGCTTTTATAATCAATCCGGCTCTCAACATAGCGCTCCCACCACACCGGCCAGGCCGCCGGCCGGGCCAGTTTCTCGTCCTGCGCAAGTTCTTCCAGCACCAGCCGTATTGACTGGCGCATACACTCCAGCCGGCTCATGTGACTCACCAATCCGATAATGTGCGTGGAATCTAAGCGCTGGCGATTCCGCTTAGGTAAATATCCTGCCGCACGCATCTGTTCAAGCACGGCTTCAAAACCCAGCCTTTCCATTCCATGCTCCAAAAGCCTCTCACGGAACTTTACCAGACTCGTATGGTGGAACGCCGGTTCATCTGCCTCCATATCCAACGCCAGCTTCCAGCGCAGGTCAAAGTTGCAGGCCTCCGTCGCCTGCCGGTCAGGCATCCGCTCCATGAATTGTAAAATTGTTGCAGCCATCATCCTTACCGGTTCTTCCGCCGGACGTCCATTATCTTTGCAATACATCTTTTCCAAATCCGGACGCCGCTTCATAAGTTCAGGTAAAATACGCGCGGCGAAGAAGCTGAAGCGTTCAGCCCCGGCGGCATTGCTGAGGCGGGGAAATAATATATCTGTATCGAAAAATGTTTTTTGCAGGTCCAGTTCAGGCAGGCTCATGTTATATAATATCCTTAAGTTGTGAGTTGGTGGTTCAGCTTACAAGGAATATTGTACATAATAGCCCGGAAATATGCAAATAAATTATTCTGTTAAAGTACAAGTCATAAAAAGCAAGGGCCGCCCGGTACGCCTTTATGTCGCGATTCCTATGGCTCTTGCTGCCGCTATCAATATAGAGGCAGGAGAGGAAATTCAATGGGAACTAAATTCCAGAGAGCAACTTCATCTGCTCCGGCCTAACGCTAAGCCGCCGGCCAATAAAAATCACCCGCGATAACTGCAGGGGGGTTTTTCAGCGGAATC
>CAMTWW010000292.1:0-2982 GCA_947085555.1 uncultured Elusimicrobia bacterium
CCTACGAAACCGAAATCGTGGAGGCCGAGGGGCTGGCGCCCATAGTCGGCGGCGACGTAGAAGGGGCGCGCAAGACCTCCCAGGGCGAGGCCATGAAGAACGCCCTCGGCCTCGTGGTCGGGGTCTACGTCTCCCAGGACGCCCTCGTCTCCAAATCCATACTCATAGACGAAAGCATCACCTCCCAGAGCGAAGGCTATATAGAGAAGTACGAGACGCTCAAGGAGTGGCGCGACGGCGAGTTCTTCAGGACCCGCATCCGCGCCCATGTGCGCAAGGAAGACCTCGCCGCCAAGCTCCGTACCCTGGAAACCGAGCCTGCTAAGCTCGGGAACCCCGTAATAGGCTTTGACATAAAAGAGTCCGCGGACTCGAAGCCGCAGCAGACCAACTACTCCGAGCTGGAGCTTAAGAGCAGGTTTTCCGAAGCGGGGTTTATAACGGGAGAAAAGGACAAGGCTGATATCGTCATAAAAGGCGAGGCCCAGACCTCTTTTAATACAAGGGAGGGGCTCGGAGGCTTCGTCTCTTACCGCGCCGGCATCTCCGTCTCGGCCGTCAAGCAGGGCTCCCTCGAAACCCTGGCCTCGGCGCAGGAGTCGGCCGGCGGCATAGACTTGAACGACACAGCAGCGGCGCGCGCTTCCATCATAAACGCGGCCAAGAAGGCCGCCGGGCCTTTTAAAGAGAGTATCCTGAAGGCCCTGAGGGAGAAGTCTATAGTCAGGCTTAACCTCGCCAATGTGGCGACGATGAACGACCTGAGCGATTTTACCAAGCTACTGCGCAATATCCCGGCCGTGCGCGCCTCGTGGGTGCGCGGCTACAGCGGCGGGACGGCTACGATAGACGTGGGGATGCACAAGGGCGGCGCGGCCGACCTGTCGCAGCTGCTGATGAAGAATTCCAAGAGGCCGGTAAAGATAAACCGCACCTCCTCCTACGACCTGGACGCCGAACTGCAGTAGTTCATGCGAATAGCCGAGCGAATGAAGCTATGCGAATGGCCGAGCGAATGAAGCTATGCGAATAGCCGCGAATGGGGGAATTCTGTTATTCGCATAAATTCGCACTCTGTATTCGCTCCCCTATTCGCATGATCTTCATCTATCCAGTTTTTCTTTCCTGCCGGCGTCGAAATCCGAGAGCTTCTTCTGCTGGCGGTTTATATAGTCGTCAATGAAAGCTTCGCGCTCCTCCAGCCGTTTACGGAGGCTTTCTACCCTGCCCTTTACTTTTGAGTAGCGCCTCTCTTCCGCCTTCATCAATTTTGAAAGCCGTCCCTGGACGGTAAGCCCGGCGGCGTCCGACGTGGCTTCGCCTCCGGAAAGAAGCTCCTTTTCCGCGGCCCCCTGGGAGAGGGCGACCTTGCCGTCGAAGAGTCCCACTGTGGTCTGCCCGGAGGTGGAGACCACCATGGAAAAGTCGGTGCCGCGCACCGCGCAGACCAGCGAAGGGGTGCGGACGGAGAACTTCGAGAGCAGCTTCCCTTTCAGCCTAGCCGCCATCCAGAGCGCTTTGCCCTTAACGAAGGAGAAGAAAAAAACCCGCTCCTCCGTCGAAGCTTTCAAGGATTCCGCCGCGGCCTCGGAGTTTTCCTCCAGCCTGACAAAACTGCCTTCCCTGAAAAGTATTTCACACCAGGCTCCGGCCCCGGTTTTTACGCTGTCCCCCTCGGCCACAGGGCGGCCTTTCGCGGCCGGTTCCCAGGCCTTCCGTCCGCTCTTAAGGATCTCCACGGAACCTTTCAGGTCATAAACGCAGCCTGTCTCCCCGGCCATCAGCCAAAGCGGGCAGCAGAGCAGAACTGAGGCAAATAATAGTTTTTTCATAGGTCCTCCTAACTACTCAGGTAGATAGAATCCAGTAGTCAGAATTCAGCATGGCTGCGACTTCTTACTTCTGACTCCTGAATTCTGACTACTGACTACCTGGGTAGTTACTTAAATATACAATATACTGGAAATATTATAAAATCAAACTATGAATTTCTTCCGCCTGCGGGTGATAAATACCTTCCTCCTTTTCCTCATCGGGATAGTTACTGGCTTTATCCTGAAGGAGAAGTTTTACCCGGCCCCCAGGGCGCCCGCCCAGCCGGTTTACCAAGCCTCATACCCGGCCCTGTCTCAAACGCCCGGCGAGGGGCAGCCGGAAGACGAGGACCTCACGGACGAACCTTATCAGGTACAGGAGCAGGAGCCCGTCTCAGCCCCACAGCTAAGAAGCGGAAAGCCTGCAGAGGAGGCTGCGCCGCCGGCCCGGGAGGCGCTGGTCATAGAGGCCTCCGGAGCTTCCGCTGAAAACCGCGAAGAAAATATTTCCGCGGCCAGGGGAAGCCAGGACGAATTCTTCAGGAACCCGGCGGCCTACGGGGGCCGGGAACTGGAACTGGAACTGCAGATGATAACGGCCAAAAAGTCCGCGCGCGGCTGGCGGCTCAACCTGGTTTACACCAGTCCGGCTAAAAAAACGGATTACCTTTACCTGGAGGATTCGGAACTGCTGGGGGAGAAGCCGGACCTGCGCATCGGCTATGTCTACAAGGTCCGCTTCCTGTGCGGCAAAGGCGAAACCGGCTCCGGCAATACCCTCTTGGGGATTACCGCGACGGGTGAAAAAGCGGCCTGGGCCACCGGCCTTTCGGCTGTAGAGTAAGGATTAAGGATTAGGACTCAAATTAAAACCTGCTACTTACCACTTAATCCTTAACCCTTACGACTTATGTCCTATTTCTTCATAATTAACCCCAATGCCGGCGGTAAGTACGGCGATATCCGCGAACGCATTGAGCGCTTCTTCGCCGGCAGGAAGCTGCGCTTCGAAATAGAGTTCACCCGCGCCAGGGAACACGCAACCGAACTATCCGCACGAGCCGCGATGGCCGGCTTTGCCAGGATAGTAGCCGCCGGAGGCGACGGCACCATCCGCGAGACAGCGATCCCCCTGATAGGAAAGGAAGCCGCGCTCGGCATACTGCCC
>CAMTWW010000293.1:0-3862 GCA_947085555.1 uncultured Elusimicrobia bacterium
ATGGGCACGGCTTTTTCCACGGTGCCGGGCGACGCCTGCGCGGTTTTCTACAACCCGGCCAATCTGACCACCCTCTCCGAGCTGGAGGTGCGCCTCGAGACCGGCCGCAGGCTGGCCCCGGGGGCGCCGGAGGGAGAGGTTTCCCTCGCTTATATCCGCCCGGTCCCCGATGCCGGGAACAGGGTGGCCGGAGCGGGCTATTATTCAGTGCGGCAGAAAGGCGGCTTCGGCATGGACTCCCTGGTTTTCAGCCTGGGCGACCGCACTACGATAAAGTACCTGCAGAAGCCGGTTTTTTACGGTATGGGTGTAAAAATAATGAGTCTGCGCGCCCTTGGGAAGAGCCACTTGGGCCTTGGCGTGGAAGGCGGCGTGCAGCTCGAGAACACTTCCGCCTTCAAAACCTCCCTGGTGCTTTCCGACCTCCTCTTCGGCACCGGCAGGTCCCTGATGACCATCACTTTGGGGAATTCCTACCGGGTGAACAACACCCTGCTGCTGGCGGACCTGCGGGCGCGCGGCTCCTATTCCGAATTTTTCCTGGGCGCGGAGCACTCTGTTTTTAACGGGCTGCTGCAGATTCGCGGCGGCAAGGGGCTGGCGCTGGGCGGCGGCGACTACCTGGCGCTGGGCTTAGGAATAAACACCCTCCCCTGGACCATAGACCTGGCCTGGTCGCTGCCCTGGGGCGGCTACAATAAGGAGTACGGTTACTACGGGGTCAACGTGGGCTACCGCTTCGGCCCGGCCACCTTCAGCGAAAAGCTGGTAGGCGACGCGGCGCGCCAGGCCGAAGCCCTGAAGACGCAGATTGGCGATCTGAGAACGCAGCGCGCCGGGCTGGAGGCTTCCATAGCCGCCTACCGCGTGAACAAGAGCATGCTGGAGACCGACGTTACCATGCTGCAGGGCCGTATGCGCGAGCTGGAAACCAAAATAAAGGAACTCGAGGTGAAGGCACTGGAGGCGCTGTACCGGGTGGAAGCCCCGAAGCCGGTAAAGGCCTATGTTCCCCCTCCGCCGGAACGCTGGCCCAGGCTGCATAAGGCCGCCGCCGGCGAAACCCTGCGCTCCATCGCCTCGAAGTATTACGGGAACCCCAGCCTCTGGGAGAGGATCTACCAGGCTAACGAGAAGCATATCTCGAAAGGCCTGCCGGTGGAAGGCGCCGTATTAACTATCCCCGGGCCGCCTTCGGAAAACAAATAAGGGCTCGTTAAAGAATAACTGACGCATTTGGAGGCCCATATTTGAGCCGGCTGCAAGGCGCGACGAACGAGCATACCGGTGGTCTGTAAGTGAGGAGCAACGCGGCAGCCGGCTCAAAGATGAGCCTCCCCCTGGGGGCTGAGCCGCTCAGCCAAATGTGTCAGTTATTCTTTAACGAGCCCTAAGCGGGTGTTAAAAAATGCGGTTTAAATTAGATCACGTATTTCTTGCCGCGCTTTTCGCCGCCTGCCCCGGCAGTTTATCGGCGCAGGCGGCGGATGACGTCATACTGCGCGACGCGCTGTGGACGCGCCTTGCTTCCTCAAAACCGCCGGCCCGCCCTTCCGTCGGCCTCGCGCTTTCCGGCGGCGGCGCCCGGGGCTTCGCGCATACCGGGGTGCTGGAAACGCTGGAGTACGCCGGCTTCCCCATGGACTATGTTTCCGGCACCTCCATCGGGGCTGTGATAGGTTCGCTTTACGCTTCCGGTTTAACGGTCCCGGAGATATGGACGTTAGGCCGGGAAGCCGGGGAGTTGAAGTTCTCAAAGGATTTCAAGAGCATCAAGCTGCTTAGCCTGCTTATCACCAACAAGCTGATTACCCCGACCTATATAAACCGTTTCATTGAATCCCGCCTCGGGGCTCTCACCTTCGAGAACCTTAAAAAGCCTTTTGCCTGCTCCGCCATGGACCTGCGCACCGGAGAGAAAATAGTTTTTACCGAGGGCCCCCTGGCCATTGCGGTGCGCGCCAGCTCCAACCTGCCGGGCATTTTCGCCCCGGTGCAGTACCGCCACCGCCACCTGGTGGACGGCGGGGTGGTAGACTTCATCCCCGTAGGCGCCGCCAGGCAGCTGGGCGCCGACTGGGTGCTCGCCAGCGTAATAGGCAACTCCTCCAGCCGCAACCCGGAGAACGCCCTGCTGTCCCTGCTCCAGGTCATAGATATCCGCGGCTCGCTGCTGGCGCTTTCGGCGGAGAAAGAAGCGGGCTTCGTGATAAAGACCGACGTGCTGGACATGACCGTGGCCGATTTCGACAGGTGCGAGGAGGCCGGGGAAGCGGGCCTTGTCGAGGCTAACAGCCGGATCGACGCGGCGCGCGAGGCCCTGCTGATCTACGCCGCGCCGCGCCTGGCGGAGAAGCTATGAAGCTCCTGCTTGCCCTGCTCCTCTTTTCAGCCGTTCCGGCGCGGGCTTTTCTTTTCGGCGGCGTTTCGGATAGAAAAGCGGCGGCCGGGCTGGAAAAGATGCGCTCCGCCTTTGAGGCAGGTGACTGTTCTTCAGTTTTTGACCTTTCCCCGGTCTTCCTCGGGGAAAAACCGCCCGCTTCCATGCGCGAGGAAGCCTACGGCTACATGGGGCGCTGCTACGAGTCCGCCGGGGCGACCGACAAGGCCATCAGCCTGTATAAACTGGCCCTGGGTCTTTACCCGGAGAATATGCTCTTCGCCTCGAGGCTGGCGCTGATCTATAACCAGGCCGGCTTCCCGGAAAATGCCGCCCCGCTTTTTCTGAAAGTCCTTTCTCTCAGGAGCGACGACGCCGAAGCCAACCTGGGCCTGGCGAGGGCTTATGCGGCCCTGGGCTTCCTTTCCCGCGCCAAAGATTTCTATTCCCGCGCTGTCATACTGCAGGATTTCCTCGATCCCGCCGTCCTCCAGGAATACGCGCTCTGCATGCTGCGCAAGCGCGACTGGCCCGAGACCCTTTATATAGCAGGCCGCGGGGCGGGGACGGCGCCGCTCTCGGCCTTCTGGCCGCTGGCGGAGGCCAGGGTAAGGGCCGGGCAGGGAAATTATCACAAGGCTTTATCCGCTATCGAGGCGGCCATACTGCTGGAGCCTTCCAGGCAGCTGCGGCTCGAGCGGGCTTTGTACCTGCTGCTGGGCGGCCTGCCCCGCCGGGCCGCAGAAGCCGCGGACGCGGAGCTTGACTTGGACAGGAAGGACGCCCTGGCCTCCGTGGTAAAAGGCATGGCGCTTTACTCCCAGGGGAAGAGAACAGAGGCTGAACCGTATCTCATGACCGCCAGATGCGGCGGCCCTTTCACCGCTAAAATAGCCGGCTCTTTCCTGGGCGGGGCCCCGGTACCGGCGGAGGAAAATTGCAAAAAATAAAATTCTGGAAGCTGTCCGGGGCCGGCAACGATTTCGTCCTTCTGAGCGGCGGGCGCCTCAAGACCGCGGCCCTGAAGAAAATGGCCCTGAAACTCTGCGCGCGGAAGCTGGCCGTGGGCGCCGACGGCCTGCTTTATGTCAATAAGGCCGGGAAGAACGCCATAAGCGCGCGCTACTTCAATTCCGACGGCTCCGAGGCTTTCTGCGGCAACGGTTCGCGCTGTTCCGCCTGGTGGGCTTACGACAGCGGCCTTATGAAGCGCAGGAAATTCCTGCTGAAGACCATAAGCGGGGAACTGCCCGTCGAGATAGTTTCCGCGGAGAGCGTCAGGATGCGCATGCCCGATGTGCCGGAGGTTAAGACAGGCCATAAAGGCGAATACCCGCCCGGGATCAAAGCCCTGCATTTTCTGAATACGGGCGTGCCGCATGTCGTCGTCCCGGTGCTGGACCTGGAAGGGACCGACGTGCGCGGCCTGGGCAGGGCGCTCAGGTATAACACGGCTTTTGGCGCCGAAGGGGCCAATGTGAA
>CAMTWW010000294.1:0-8695 GCA_947085555.1 uncultured Elusimicrobia bacterium
GACCTGCCCGAAGAAGCCCGCAAAAAGCTCCTTGAGCAGGCCGTGAAGAAAAACGCTCTGGATATTAAAATAGTGAAGAAAGAAGGGCTGATATAGGGAGCTATGCCGGAAAAATTAATAATCGTACTCGACCAGGGGAGCTCCAGCTCCCGCGCCCTCGCCTTCGACTCCGGCGGCAATATCCGCTATAAAGCCCAGCGCAAGATCGAGGCCGCCTATCCCGCCCCCGGCCGCGCCGAATACGACGCCGAGAAGCTCTATCTCTCCCAGGCCGACAGCCTCGCCGAAGTCCTCGCGAAAATTCCCGAAGGCGACGAGGTCTCCGCGCTCGGCATAGCCGCCCAGCGTTCTACCGTAGTCTTCTGGGATAAAAACACCGGCGCCCCCCTCGCCCCCGCTCTGAGCTGGCAGGACGGCCGCGCCCTCGAGCTGCTCTCAAAGATCCCCCTCTCTAATACAAAAATACACGACCTCACCGGCCTCTACAAAACCCCTTATTACAGCGCTTCTAAAATAGCCTGGGCTCTTGAAAACTATCCCGAAGTAAAAGCCGCCGCCGCGGAGAAACGCCTGCTCATCGCCCCGGTGGCCACCTATATCATCTGGCGCCTCTCTGGAGGCGAAAGCTTCGTCATTGACCCCACCCAGGCCCAGCGCACGCTCCTGTTCAACCTGCGCCGCCTCAGGTGGGAGCCGAAGCTGCTCTCCGTCTTCGGGGTGTCCCCGGACTTCCTGCCCGAAGTTAAGCCCAGCGTGGGCCGCCTCTGCCACGTCACGGCCGCCGGGCGCCGCATCCCGCTAATGGCCATGCTGGGAGACCAGCAGGCCGCCATGCTCGGCCTTGGCCTTGAAACCCCGGATTCAGCCGCCCTCAATTACGGCACCGGCGCCTTCCTCCTGGTTAACACGGGCAGAAAGCCGCTTAAAATACGCGGCCTCCTTAATTCCATCGGCTGGCAGGAGGGAAAGGGTAGTAAAAATATCTGCTACTTCACGGAGAGCACCGTGAATTCGGCCGGCACCGCCCTTGAATGGCTGCGCCAGAAATTCGGTATGTTCGACGACATAGGCGACGTGGACGGGATGTGCCGCAAGTCGAAGAACCGCCTCCACTGCCTGCCGGCCATCGGCGGCCTTGGAGCTCCCTACTGGGATTTCACAACCTTTACTACTTTTACCGGCTTCTCCCCCCACACCGATAAATACGACGTAGTGCGCGGCGTCACGGAGGGTATCGCCTACATGGTGGGCGACGCCTTCGACCTGGTGAAGAAAAAAGGATTTAAAATAAAGGAATTGAAAGTTTCCGGCGGGCTCTCGAAAATAGACTGGCTGCTGCAGTTCCAGGCGGATATAACCGGCGCGCGCATGGTTGCCCTTGAGGAAAGCGAAGCCACGGCCATGGGGGCCGGCCTCGCCGCGGCACGCGGCCTGGGGCTGTCGCCTCAGTGGACGCCTAAAGTTTCAAACAGGGTTTTTGAGCCGGTTATCGGCGAGGAAGAGCGCCAGAACCTGCTAAAGGGCTGGCGCATCTTCGTAAAAGACATACGCCGCACCAGCCGCAACCTGCGGAAGTTAAGCATTCTTCCGCACGCGTAAAATTCATTTCTTCACTTCTTCCAGGTACAGCAGGGCTTCCATTGCGGCTTTGCAGCCCGCGCCGGCGGCCACCACGGCCTGCTTATAGCGGGTATCCATAACGTCCCCGGCCGCGAAAACCCCGAAAACAGAGGTTCCCAGCTTTTCGTCCGTTACGATATAGCCCGAATCGTCGAGGTTAAGCTTCCCGGCGAAGAGCTTTGTGGCCGGGGTATGGCCTATGGCGATGAAAACGCCGGGGGTCTCGAGGCGTCGGAGAGCCCCTGTCTTTACATTTTTAAGGCTGATGCCGGTGACCTTGGCCTCGCCGGTGATCTCCTCCGGGGTGTGCTCGAAGATTATCTCTATCTTCGGATTGGTCCGCAGCTTCTCAACCAGCCTGAAGGTGGCGCGCAGCGCGTCGCGGCGGTGCACCAGGTAGACCTTCGACGCGAACTTGGTGAGGAACAGCGCGTCCTCGGCGGCAGAATCCCCGCCGCCCACGACGCAGACTTCCTTGCCGCGGAAGAAAAATCCGTCGCAGGTGGCGCAGCCGGAGACGCCCTTGCCTATGAATTTCTGCTCCGAAGGCATACCGAGCCAGCGCGCCTGCGCCCCGGTGGCCGCGATGACCGAGCCCGCCGTGCAGGACTTGCCGCCGCCGGCCGCGAGTTTGAAGGGCCGCTGCGTGAAATCCACGGAGACGATCTCCTCGTTAAAGACCGCGGTTCCCAGGCGCTTGGCCTGGTCCAGCATTTTTATCATCAGGTCGGCGCCTGCCACCGGCTCCGGGAAACCGGGATAATTCTCTATCTCCATCGTCTGGAGCAGCTGCCCGCCCGGCGCCACGCCGCCGAAAAGCGCGGTGGAAGCGCCCCCGCGGGCCGCGTAGATGGCGGCGGTAAACCCGGCGGGCCCGGAGCCTATTATTATAATGTCAAAATGCGCGGTTTGTTCAGCCATAAAGATTCCCCCTTACCTGCCGTACGAAGCCATCGAGGTCGGCGTCTCCCAGAAAGCCACCTCGTCCACAGGCAGCTTCATGGCCGCGGCGGTGTCGAAGATACGTTTCGCCAGCGTTTCGGCCGTTGGGTTGTCCGCGGTGAGAAAGCAGCTCTGGCCCTGCTTTTTCAGGACGGGAACGAGCGGGTCCGCTTTGGCCAGGATCACCTTGTGGTCCAGATTGTCGTCGAGCCAGGTCTTCATCTTTCTTCCCAGCTTGGTGAAATCCATCACCATTTTCTCCTGGTTCAGCTTCGCGGCTTTAAGGGTAACCTCCACGACGCCGTTGTGGCCGTGCAGGTTCTCGCATTTGCCCTTGTAATTCAGCAGCCGGTGGCCGTAAGCCAGGTGGAAGGTTTTTTTTATTTTATGCATAATCCTGCTTTCTTCATAAATTTCCGGACCAGGTTCATAGAGAGGCCCACCACGGTGTCGAAGCGGCCCTCGATCTTTTCCACGAATTCGTCGTCGGCGTCCTGCACCGCGTAGGCGCCGGCCTTGTCGTGGTGCTTTGAGGAAAGGTCCTTCAGTTCCACTTCGCTCAGTCTGCGGGCCTTGCAGCGGGAGCTCTCGCCGCCGGACAGGAAGATGCCTTTGTCCAGCCAGATCAGGGCCACGCCGGTATGTACGGCCTGCCAGGAGCCGTTCTGCAGGCGCAGCAGCCTCAGGGCGTCCTTGCGGCCCGAGGGCTTGCCCAGCACCTGTCCCTTGCAGTAGACCAGCGTGTCCGAGCCCAGCACGGGCGAGCCCGGGTGTTTGAGCGCTACGCTGAGGGCCTTTTTATAAGCAAGCTCCCGGACGATGAGCGCCGGGCGCTTATAGGCGGAGTTCTCCTCGATATCGCTGGGGATCGCGCGGTACCAGATCCCGGCCTGCGTCAGGAGCTCTTTGCGCCTGGGAGATCTTGAAGCGAGTATAAGCTTCATTTGACGAGCTGTTTGTAGACCACGGCGGCGAGGAAAATGCCGGCGATGCTCACGATGTTGAACTTGAAGACCAGCCCGGCGGTGACTTCCACCAGGTTCAGGTCTACGGTGGTCGGATTAAGGCCGGTATTGATGCCGGTGTTTATAAGCTCGGCCATCTTGCTTCCGGCTGGGTACCAGATATTCATCAACTTTGTCAGGAAAGCCCCCAGGAGCGAGCCTACCACCACTACGACTACCACATGCAGCGCGTTTTTCATAGTTCCTCTTTTGTCCCGGGCGCCTTATCTTTGGGGATGTTCGTGGTGAAGAGCGTGTTGGCGCCTATCCAGTCCTGGTAGGCGCGCGAGGCGCCGTCTATCTCCGTAAAGACCGTCTCCGGGACCGCATAGGGATGGTGGCGCTCCACGAACTGTATTATATCCTCCCGCAGGAGGCGGCGCGTCTTGATGATCAGCAGGATCTCGGAAGAAGTCTCGATGCGGTCCTTCCACCAGTACGACGATTCCAGCCCGGGTACGGCCGAGACGCAGGCCGCCAGTTTTTCCTTGAGCAGGCCGGTGGCTATTTCCACGGCGGTCTTCTTGTCCCCGACAGTGACGAAACAGATGTCGTATTTAGTAGCCATAGTTTACCGGCCCCTTCGAGTTCCAGCCGCCCTACTGTATCAGGTTGCAGGCCGAGAACTCCTCTTTCGCGCGGTCCAGGTCCGCCTGGCGCCCCGCCCGCCAGGAGGCGTCATGCCTTATCTCGGCGGAATAGAACTTCCCGAAGCGCGTAAAACTGTCGTTCTGCCGGTCGTAGAAACTGCGCTGGTAACGGTAGACCTCGTAGGTGGGCATGGCGCGCAGCACGGCGTCGTTCTTCATGGCCGTGCTTACGGGCAGGGCGCCCTTTCTCACGCGGGCCATGTCGCGCTCGTAAATGAGCTGGTAAAAGGTCTCGTTGTTGATGGCCCGCAGGATTTTCTCAAGCCAGACCCGCTGGTTCTCCAGGGTTTCCCGCGGCCGCTGGCAGTCGGCATCCTGGGAGAGAGCCTTTTTGCGGGCCTGCGCCATCGCATAGCCGGAATTCTCCAGCACATAGGTGCAGAAATCGTTTTTTATTTCCGCCGCGCCGCCGGCTTTTTTGAAGTCGGCGTCGACCACGTTCAGCTCAACGGCGAGCCGCGCCTGGAAAATGGCGCCCAGCTCCTCCTCCTCGGAGATAACTTCGTCTATCCCGGTGAGGGCGTAGGCCCTGTAAATATAGGCGGCGCGGGCCAGGGCCAGGGCCAGGACCAGGTCAGAGCCCTTGTAATCGAGGGGCAGGAAGATCTCCCTGGTCTTGAGGGAGAACTTATGGCAGGCGCCGGGGGTGTTCGCGTATTCGAACCTGACGGGGTGCTTGTAAAGGAAGCGCAGCAGCTGCCTGCCTTCCGGGGCGGAAGCCACTATATCCAGCGCGCGCTCGATGGAGGGCTCGCTGGTGAGGCGGGCTTCCCGCCGGTTGCCGGCGCAGGCCGCCAGCAGCCAGAGCGAAGCGAGGAGGATTGTCCGCTTTTTCATTTTTTCTTGAACAGGCCCTTCAGCAGTTTGGACCCGTCAGGGACCAGCTTGTCGAGGGCTTTCTTTACCGCGGGCTGCTCAACTATGGAGGCCAGGTCGGCTTTTACCGACGGCTCGGAGAGTGTTCCCTTCACCAGCATACCGACGGGGGCGCTCATCCGGACGCCGCTGGCTTCTTTGAGCGTGGTGTTTATTTTCATATCCAGCTTTTCGGCCGGCAGGTTTATGGAGCCTGAGGAGGAGACGTCCGCTACGGGGGCGGTCAGCGAGGATTTATTTATTTTCATCAGGCCTTTGGTGAAGACGTAGCCGCCCTCCATGACGTCGAAATCAATATTGTTGAAATCGGGGAGGCGGAGCCCTTTAGCCAGCCTGGAGGCTTTCTGCAGGACCAGCAGCGGGTAAAGGGCCACCTTGGCGGCTTTGTGCTTCCCGGCGAGGGCGTAAAGTTCGGAGAATTTCCCGGGGCCGGCCGTGAACGAGGCCGTGCCGTCGAGCGCCTTCATATCGTCGGAAATATTCACGAGGGCGAGTTTCAGCGAGGCGGGGCCGCAGCGGAAATTAGGGTGCTCTATGGCGCCCAGTTGCGCGGCGCCGGAGAGGTCGATGTAGAAAGGCTCGCCGGGCGTTTTCGCGGCCGCTGCCTGCTTCCCCGCCGGAGCGGCGGCGGGAGTTTCTTTGATCACCAGGCGGGCCAGCTTGAGCTCGAACTCCGCTTTCGGGTGCTTCAGCAGGTCGCGCGCGCTGAGCGAGGCGGTGAAGTCCTCCCCGTCCAGCTTGCCTTGCAGTTTCTTCGCGGTAAGGGAGTCCATGGTGAAATCGGCCGTCCCGTTCAACCCTGAAAGTTTTCTCCCGGCGAAGGACGCTCCCGCCCCGTTAAGAACGGCTTTGCCCGTAACCGTGAGAGAACCGGCATAGGAATAATCCAGGGCGGCGCCGGCCGAGCCGGACAGGGCGTAGGCGCCAAGCTGGTCCGGCGCTATCGCGGCCAGCCCGGCGAGACTCTTCACCTCGACGTTCGCGGCGCCGGCGGCTTTCAACTGCGGGCCGGAGAAATTTACTGTCATCCGCCCTTTTACCGCCAGCGGCGAGGAAGCGAGGGAGAAGGAGGGGATGGCGGCGTTCCCGTTCTTCAGGTTCAATCGCGCGGAGATTTCCGTCAGCGGCAGCTTGAGGCCTTTCGGCAGCGGGTATTGCTTCGCCTTCCTGGCCAGCAGCGTGGTGTCTGTTTCGGGAACCTGCGCTTTTATGTCGGCCAGGATATCGTAGGAGACCTGCGGGTTCCAGGCGGCCCAGCCCTTCAGGGAAGCTTTTACCGGCCCTGCCCGCAGCGCTAAGGAGCGGAGGGTGACATTCTTCGCGGTCAGCTTGAAGTCCGTGTCGGCTTCTATCTCGGGCAGCAATATTTTGGCCGGCAGGTTCCTGAAGACCGTTTTAAGGTCGGCGGTAGAGAATTCTTTCACGGTCAGGGCGAGTTTCGCGTCGGGCTCCAGCAGGTTGGTGAGCGAGCCTTTAACCTCAGCCTTTACCCCCCCCAGCGCGAACGAAGCTTTTTCTATTTCGGCGCGGCCTTTTTCCGGTGCGAAGCCGCCCAGGGAGAGCTTTCCCTTCACGGCGGCCGGCAGCTCACCCTTGAAATAGGGCGAGGCTACCGTCATGGTGAAGTCCGCCTCTACGGGAAAAAGGCCGGCCGGCGAAATGCCGGAGGCGGTAAGATTTATATCTTTAAGCGTGACGGCCATATCCCCGGCCGCGTTGGCGTAGGAGAAGCGGGAATTCCTCACCCTGAGGCTGGAGATGGAGAGCGGCGGCGCGGCTTCCTCTTTATGGGCGGGCCTGGCCTCGCGCGCGGGGGCCGCCGGGGCCAGGAGGTCGGAAAAATTATAGGTGTCCTTTTTCAGCTCGGCCACCCGCATATTAAGCCCGGCCGCCGAAATGGAGTTGATCTTAATCTCCATGCGAAGCATGGCCCTGAGGGAGGGGCGCACCGAGAAGGCGGCGGCGCTGAAGAATTCGCCACTTTTGAAGTCCGGGTATTCAGATACCCGCAGATTGGCTATGGAAAGCCCGGAAAAGCCGAGGGTTATCGTGTCGAAAGTGACTTCCCGGCCCAGGTTTTTCACGGCATAGTCCCTGGTCAGCGTTTTAAGGCGGGCCTGGGTGAAGTAAAGTTTTACCCCCAGCGCGCCGGCCGCCAGCGCCAGCGCGAGGCCCGCCACCCCCCAGGCGAATAGCTTAAAGACTTTCTTCATCCCACTATTATATAAAAAATAAATTTGATTTACGTTTCAATATACCCTGCGAAAAATGCTAAATTTAATTTATAATCTCCATGAACGCCTTCATCGTCAACCTCAATCTTTCCGTGGACAAGACAGCGCTGGTCCCTTCTTTCGGGAAGGGCAGGATCTTCCGCCTGGGCGGCGCTATAACGCTGCCGGGAGGAAAGGGCGTGAACGTGGCCCGCGCCCTGCGTTCCCTGGGCCTGGAGTCCCTGGTGGCCGGCTTCGCCAGCGGTTATAACGGCCGCTGGATAGCGGACTCCCTGAAAAAAGAAGGCTTCCCGGCCTTTATCCAGCGCCACTCGGGCGGGGAATCCCGGGTCTGTTACACTATAGTGGACTCGCGCGGCGTTACCACGGACCTCAACGAGGAAGGCCCCCCGGTCCCGGCCGCGGCGCAGGCGGCTTTCCTGAAAAAATTCTCGGCTCTGGCCGCCCGGTTCAAGACCGCCGCCGTTTGCGGGCGGGCTTCGGCCGGGCTGAGAAAAGGTTTTTACTCCTCCCTGGTAAAGCTGGCCTCGGCGCGGGGCTGCTTCACTGTTTTCGACACCAGCGGCCCCGCCCTGTCCGAGGCCCTTTCAGCCGGGGCCGAGGGGATAAAGATAAACCGCTTTGAATTCGAAGAACTTTCCGGCGGCCCTTTCAGCCCCTCCCGCGTGGCGGCTTTCTTCCGGAAAAATTCCGGCGGGGGCCTGAAGACCCTTATCGTTACGGACGGAGCCAGCCCCACCTACGCGGCTTCTCCCTTCGGCCTCTGGCGCGTCAACCCCCCGGCCCTGCCCGGCCTTAAAAGCGCGGTCGGCGCCGGCGACTCCTTTATGGCGGGTTTCCTTTTCGGCTTCCTGAACGGTTATGATTTCGGCCGTACGCTCAAGCTGGCGGCCGGCGCGGCGGCCTCGGATTGCCTGAGCCTGGGCGCCGGGTTCATCGTCAGGGAGCAGGCTTTATCCTATGCCCGGAAAGCGCGCGTTGAGAAGATCGGCTGAGATCAGGGAGAGACCTTATGGGGAATTTTGGTAACTGCCCAGGTAGCCAGAAGTCAGAATTCAGGAGTCAGAATATGAACGCCGGCAACGAGATAAAGTTCCGTTATTCTGAATTCTGACTACTGAATTCTGTCTACCTGAGTAGTTATCTTTATCCCGCGGTTCTTTGCCGGTGTTCAGCCGGCTTTATTCGGCGTCTACCCAGATGCCGCGCGCGGGCGGCCGGTCCCCGCCGAAGGCCTTGTTCTGCACCACTCCCCCGTCCGCCAGGCAGCCGGTGATAAAGGCCCGGGCCTTGCGCAGTTCGTGGACGGGGTTGATGAGGAGGGGTGTGCTTTTCCCTTTCTTGAAATTGACATGGTCCTTCTTGACTA
>CAMTWW010000295.1:0-4023 GCA_947085555.1 uncultured Elusimicrobia bacterium
GATATAACTGGCCTTGGATATCTATGCGAGGCTGTCTGGGCATAGGATTATTATACAATATCCAAGAAACAAAGCAACGTCCCCTATACCCCGCAGATTATAAAAGCTTGTGTTATAGTCCTTTCCATCAGCGGCAGTTATCCGGAATTTCCGGATAACTGACTTCTCATCAAGTTCCTTTTCCTTAAAGACATTGCGAATATGCTCATTGATTGTTCGAAGATCTTTCTGGAAAAGTTGTGCCATCTGTTTTTGGGTAAGCCATACGGTTTCCCCCTCAAGCTTTACTTCAAGCTGGGGGCCTTTGTTTCCGGCGGCGTATATAATTATTTCTCCGCCTTTCAATGCGGGGTTTAAGTTATTTCCCGTGTTATTCATAGGCAATTTATATGCTCCTCACGTTGGAGAGGCCATGCTGTCCCAGGATCGCCGTCAGGTTGAGGGGCGGATGGGGGACGTTGCTTAAAGCTTGATTCCGCTGAAAAACCCCCTCTGACCAAAAACGAGCTTCAAAAAAGATCATCAAAACACCTTGCCCGGCAAAGAATAATCGCTTGTACGCGATCCTTGAGAGAAATTTTTACCCGGTTTTTAGCTTATTTTTAAAACAGGGGGTTTTTCAGCGGAATCAACTAATCAACAACGCCCCCTCCTGGTATCATTTGCTCTTTTGAACTTCGCCGGTCATGGGCACAAACCTTACGGGCGCAATGGATTGCCGCAGCAGCTCTCCCTTCACTTTTTTCAGAAGCACCAGTTCCTGAACCTGATTTTCCGGTCCGACCGGGACGATCATCCTGCCGCCTTCCTTTAACTGTTCTATCAGAGGTTGAGGAACTTTTTCAGGGGCGCAAGTAACGATAACGGCGTCAAACGGAGCAAATTCTTTCCAGCCCTGGTAGCCGTCGCCGGCTTTCACCTGAACCGAGCCATAACCTGTTTTCTTCAGATTTTCCCGGGCGAATTTTGCCAGTTCCGGCACGATCTCCACAGTATAGGTTTCCGCGCCGATTTCCGCCAGCACTGCCGCCTGATAGCCTGACCCCGCCCCGATTTCAAGGACTTTCTCTCCCTTTTTTATCCGGAGCGCTTCTGTCATCAGCGCCACAATATAGGGCTGGGAAATAGTCTGTCCGTATCCAATCGGCAACGGCCTGTCTTCATAAGCCTCTGCTCTTTGCGGCTCAGGAACAAAAAGATCCCTGGGAATTTTCTCCATGGCGCGAATCACTTCCGGATCCAGCACATTCCTCCTGACGATTTGATTCTCAATCATACTTTTCCTTAACGAATAAAAAGGCTCTTCCCGGGAAACTGCTCTTTGTGGGTTTTTCCCTGTTGGCTGACAGGCAAAGAAGCTCGCGAGAATCGCAGCTGAAACCAGAATTTTGTTCATATTCAGCCTCACACAAATATTCATGATAAAATGAGAACCATGCGAAAAATCTTATTTCCGGATCTCCAGCGTGTCAAATTCCTCGCCGGCTTTATTATAGACTGACATTCTGAGGCTCTTCTCTTTGACGTCGAAAATAGCGAAATGATAGACCGGCAGGAATTTCGCGGACCAGTCCTCGTTGCGGCGCTGGATATAAAGCTGGTTCCCCCCGCCGCCCAATGTCAGATAAATTATCCCGGCGGCCTCGTCGGGCAGGCCCTCTTTTATGGGCAGGGTGCGTTCGTAGTTATGGTCGTGCCCCTGCAGCACCAGGTCCACTTTATATTTAAGAAAAAGAGGCTCCAGCCCCTTCACCAGTTCCCCGGTAGGCGGGTGGGCGCCTGTGGAATAAAGCGGGTGGTGGAGGACTACGAACTTCCAGGTTTTATCGGCGGCCTTGGAGAGGAAGTGTTCCAGCCATTTATACTGCTTGGAACCCGGGGCCAGGTCCGGCGCGAATTTCGCGCCGCCGTAAGCGTTGGTGTCCAGAATGAAGAAACGGGCGTGGGCGACGTCGAAAAAATAATAATGCGGCGGCAGGCCGGTAAGCGGCATGCTGTGAAAAGGCGTGAAGTTGGCCTTCAGGAAACCTTTGCCTTCGGGGGTTTTGCGCTCCCGGCCGTAATCGTGATTACCCAGCGCAAGAAAAAACGGGACCCTGGAGAGCAGGCCGGCGTAGGGGATAAAATACTGGTCGTCCGCGTCCTCATCCAGCCCGTCGGATAAGATGTCGCCGGTATGCACCACGAAGTCCGGGCGGAACTTCTCCATCTGCCCGGCCAGCTCAAGCTGCTCTTCCGAACCGGAGCCGGAATCGCCGAAGGCGAGGAAAGAGAAGTAGGGTTTAGTCTCGTCCCTGAAGGTGGAGAAAGTCCCCTCGAAGGCTTTATATACGCCGGTGCTCTGGTCGGCGGGCAGATAGAGGCGGTAGCAGTGGGTAGTGTCGGGGAGAAGCCCGAAGAGAGTGACTTTATGCTCCCGCACCGCCGCGACGGGAGTAAGGAAGCGCTCGCAGTCTGGCGCGCTTCCGTAGGAAAGCCAGGCGTGAGAGGCCGTGTCCACCCTGAAGCGCACCGTGACCATATCCCTGGCCATGTTCTCCAGGTAGGGGCCACGCTCGAGCCGGGCCGCATCCGCAGGCGAAAGTGCAAAATGCAAAGTGCAAAATGCAAACAGGGCAGTAAGAAACAGGCGGCTCATTTTCCTCCGGGCCCGCAGAACAGCGGGGTGACTTTGAACTTCACGGCGTCTATGAGGCCGCGGTCTGTGATCCTTATCTCCGGTATGGGCGGAAGGGTAAGGAAGGACATGGCCATGAAGGGGTCGGAAAGCCTGGAGCCCAGCATCCTGGCTATCTCGTTGAGGCGCTTCTGCTTTTCGCGCACGAAGTCGGCGCTGCGGTCCGACATGAGGCCGGCGACGGGGAGCGGCAGGGCTTCCAGCACCTGGCCGTTGAGCGCTGCTACTATCCCGCCCTGCATCTTTACCACCTGCACGGCGGCTGTATACATATCCCCGTCATGCGTGCCCACCACCACGATATTGTGGGAGTCGTGCGAAACGGAGGAGGCGATGGCGCCTTTCTTAAGGCCGAAGCCTTTTACCAGGGCCAGGGCCACGCGGCCGCTGGCCATATGCCGCTCTATCACGGCGATCTTGAGGATGTCCTTCTCCGTGTCGGAGGAGACGTAGCCGCCGTCCTCCTTGACCTTCTCGACGCTGCACCTGGTCACGATCTGGTCCGGTATGACGTTTATGACGCGGGCATATTTACCCTGCGCCTTCAGGGCGAAATCCTCATGCTCTATCCAGCGCACGTTTATGGTGCCGCGGGTCTTGCCCTTGTATTCCTTGATAACTCCGGGCTCTATCTCCCCGGACCTGGAGACCAGGCGGCCGCCCTTGAACACTTTGGAGATCTTCACCTTCTTCAGGTCTTCAAAGACCACCAGGTCGGCGGCGTAGCCGGGGGCTATGGCGCCCAGGTTCTTTATCCCGAAGTATTCGGCCGTGTTGATAGTGGCCATCTGTATGGCGCGTATAGGGTCCACACCCAGCCTTATGGCGGTGCGCACCAGATGATCTATATGTCCTTCGCGGGCTATATCTTCAAGGTGGCGGTCGTCGGTGACAAAGAGGAACTTGCGGGAATTCTCCGAATTTACCAGCGGCAGCAGGTTTTTGAGGTTCTTGGCCGCGGTGCCCTCCCGGATCATGATATACATGCCGGCGCGCAGTTTCTCGCGGGCCTCGGCGACGTCGATGCACTCGTGGTCGGAGCGGATGCCGGCGGAGACATAAGCGTAAAGCTGCTTGCCCTTGAGCATGGGGGCGTGGCCGTCTATGACTTTATTCCTCGCGATAGCTATCTTGCGCATCACTTCCTCGTTGCGGTTAATGACGCCGGGGTAGTCCATCATCTCGCCTATGCCCAGTACGCGCTCGTCATTGAGAAGGAGGCCCAGGTCGTGGGCGGTAAGCTCCGCGCCGGCGGTCTCAAGATTTGTAGCGGGCACGCAGGAGGGCAGCATCACATAGACGCTGAGCGGGCTGTCCTCGCTGGAGGCCAGCATGTACTTTATGCC
>CAMTWW010000296.1:0-14674 GCA_947085555.1 uncultured Elusimicrobia bacterium
GTGCGGGGCAGCCGCAGGTTCAGGATAATGTCGGCATTCGACCAGCCTGCCGGCCCCGCGGCGAGCGAGAACAGGCAGGCCGCCGCGAGAGCGGCGAAGAACAAGAAGAATTTATTTCCCGGCATTCAGGAAAGCGCCCAGCTTTTTTATCTCGCTGAAAAGCCTGGGCCCGGGCCGGGAAAAAGCGTCGCGGTCCAGCCCGGTAATAATGCGCCCCGCCTTCGCGGCGGTCAGGCCCCTCGCCATAGGCCGCGCGAGGAATTCTTCTTCCGTGCCAGAAAGCAGTATGACCGCCTCCGGGTCCAACAACAGGACGTCCTCCCAGGAAGCCTGGAAATAGCCGCGTTTTTCCCCAGCGAAAATATTCCTGCCGCCGGCCAGCCGCACCGCGTCTGAAAGGAAGGACAGCTCACCGGCGGTCCAGCCGCCGGTATCCGCTTCAAGATAAACCTTGAGCGGTTTTTCAGGAAGCTTTCCCGGCATGAGGGCGGAAAGCTTTCGGATAAGCTTCTCTCCCGCGCGCTTGCGCCCCAGCTCGGCGGCTATAAGCCGCACGGTCGCGAAAATATCAGCCGCGCTCTTTTCTTCGGATAAAGAAACCACTTTGATGCCCATGGAAGAAAGCTGCTTTGAGGAAGAGGCGTCGGCCCAGGTCCCGGCGAACACGGTATCCGGTTTAAGCGAATAGACCTTCTCTATGTTGGGGCGCAGATAATCCCCGGTCTTTTCTATTTTCCCGGCCTCGGGCGGCCAGTTGCAGAAATTGGAAACCCCGACAAGGTCCTTTCCCGCGCCCAGCTCAAAGATTATCTCGGTGTAGGAGGGCATGAGGGAGACGACGCGCTTGGCCTGTGCCGGAAGCGGAGCGGCGGCAAGCAGGATAGACAATGAAAAAAGGCCCGGTAAAAAACCGGCGGCGTTCATTTTTTTGTGTTTCATATAAAAAAAACCCAACCGAAAGGCCGGGCTTGATACCTCCCTCGGAATACCGGGCGCATACGCCCGGGGTCGCAGTAGATCGGGCTTAGCCTTGCGGCATTACCGTTGCGGGGCAGCCGGGGCTTCACACCCCGTTCCATCTGCGACAACAGGATAATGATACAAAATTTACCTGTGGGTGCGTTAGCCTAAGCCGGGGAATAGAGCGGGAGTTTTATCCTGACCAGGGCCCCGCCGGGAGGATTGGCCCCTATCTCGAATTCGCCGCCGTTCTCGCGGATGAAGTCGCTGGTTATTTCCAGGCCTACCCCGGCGCCTCCCGTCTTGCTCGTCGTGCCGCCGCGCAGGAGCCCCGGCAGGACTCCAGCGGGTATCCCGGGGCCGGTATCGGAAACCTCCACCTCGGCATGAGCGCCCGAAACCTTCAGGACGATCTTTACTTTTTTCTCGGCCTGCGGCCCCACGGCGTCCAGCGAGTTCTTTATGATGTTGAAGAAGGCCAGCTGGAGTTCATACCGCGGCATCGGCACGTGCACTTCACCTTCGGGAAAATGCGCCGTAAACTCCACGCCCGCCGCGGCCGGGTGGTAGGAGAGCAGCGCTTTCACCCCGGTCAGCAGCGCTTTCAGCGCGACTTTCTCCCGCCTCATGTCCGAACGGCGGCCGAAACAGGTTATCTGGGTCAGCAGCGAGGACATCTCCTCAAGGCTTTCGCTGATCATCTTTATAAGTTCGGCATCATCCGCGTCCGAAGTTCTGGCGGCCTTGAAGTCCAGATAGCCCAGGGCCGAAGCCAGCGGGGTCCGCAGGTCGTGCGCTATACGGTGCATAGCCGTCCCTATCTGGGAATAGGGGCTCATCTCGGCGTACTTTCTCCCGAGATAGTGTTGTTTAAGCGAGGCGCACTCGAGCTTTTCAAGAACGGTCGTTATTATAAATCTGGAACTGAGCCCGGCAAGAATCATGTAAACGCAGTTAACCCCGGAAACTACCGCGACGTAGCGGGCGTCGTAAACCCCGGGCGGCGCCGTGTGGGTATGTTCGATCAGGGCCAGGGCGTCGCCGTAGACCGAGAAAAGATAGCAGGCCGCCGCAAAAAAGGGCAGCCAGCGGTCCTCTATCCCGGAGATCGCATGCGAGATCATGATCCAGAAAAAGAGAAAAACGAACGGCGAGGCTATCCCCCCGGTGTCCCACACGAAGAATGCCAGCAGCGCCACATCGAACCAGGCCAGGGAAACGAAGAAGAACGGCACATCTTTATAGCGGGGAAAGACCAGCCAGGCGGCAAAATGCGCCGCGCCCAGGACCAGCGCGGAGACGGAGAAAACCACGCTGAACGGCGAGTTCGGAAGAAAATAAAGACAGGCGCCGGCCAGGCCCAGGAGAGAGACCAGGGCCATATTCAGCCTTACTATTTCCGGATAGAGTACCGCCGCTTTCATCTTATCAGCCTCCTCCTGCCGGTGAACCTGAAAAATGGACGGCCGTCACCCCCCGGGGACGGCCACCACAAAACAAAGGCCCCACCCCACTTCCCTTCTTCTCTATCGCCGTAATCTCTTCCATAGTAAATTAAGGAATTTATGGGAGCAGGCCTTACAGCGGAAGGCAGCGGGCTCTTTCCTGATCCTGAATTTGCAGCCCTGGGCGGCGGGAAACCGCTTCCGCAGTTCCTCGAGGGCGAAAACGAAGCTCTCTTTATCAATAGCCTGCAGTTCGCCGAAGACCACCCCGGCCTCTTTGAGTTTCCCTAATTTCCCGGCGGCGGCGTATTCTACCGCCGACTTTATGACGGATTCGGCTAAAGCCCATTCATGCATGCGTAATATCCTGGGAAAGCCCGGGGATGCCGCCCAGCGCGCTCATCTTCTGCGCGGCGGCCTTCTGGCTCTCGCGCACGGCGCGGTTGACGGTCTCGGCCAGGGCCGCTTCCAGCTTGGCCTTGTTGACGGTGGGCAGGTCGCATTTCAGCTCCACGCCCCTGATCTCCTGCGAGCCCGTGATGCTGACCTTCACCAGGCTGTCCTCGCTGGCCAGAAGCAGGACGTCCAGTTCCTTCTTTATCTGGTCCATCTTGCTCTTCATCTCCCAAAGCTGCTGCATTTTATCAAGCATAGTCTCCTTATTTTCCCGCTAGTTTTTTTATCTTTATGTTCAGACCCGCGAAAACCAAAGTCATCAACGGGCTCATATAATTAAATATCGCATACGGCAGGTAATCCAGGGTTCCCACGCCCAACACCCCGGACTGATAAGCCCCGCAGGTGTTCCAGGGGATAAGCGGGGAGGTCACCGTCCCGGCATCTTCCAGGGTCCGGCTCAGGTTCTCCGGCGCCAGGCCCTTGTCCTTAAAAGGCTCCGCAAACATTTTCCCTGGCACTACGATGGCCAGGTACTGGTCGGAAGCGGTCAGGTTCACCACGACGCAGCTGGCCGCGGTGCTGGCGAACAGGCCGAAGACCGAGGAGGCCATTTTCAGCAAAGCGCGACTTATCTTGTGCAGCGCCCCTATGGCCTCCATCACCCCGCCGAAAACCATGGCGCAGATAATCAGCCAGACGGTATCCAGCATGCCCTTCATCCCTTTGGAGGAAAAGAGCTCGTTGAGGACGGGATTACTGGTGGCGACCGAGGTCTTGACGGTCAGGGCGTTCATTATGCCCTTATAGGCCGAAAGGAAATCCAGTTTCTCGGCGCCGGCGGCCTGGGCCACCACGTGAGGCTGGAAGACAAGGGCGAAGACCCCGCCCAGGAGCGCGCCGGCCAGCAGGGCTATCAAAGGCTGGGTTTTCTTTACGATCATGAAGAGCACCAGGGCGGGGACCAGGAACAGCCAGGGAGTGATCCGGAAAGAATTTTCTATGGCGGACATTATGACCCCGGTGTCGGCGCTGCCGTGAGGCTGCAGGGTAAAACCCAGGGCGCTGAAAGCGAGCAGCGTGATGAGATAGCTGGGCACGGTAGTTATGGTCATGTAGCGGACATGGGTGAAGAGGTCGGTCCCCGCCATAGCCGGGGCCAGGTTGGTGGTATCCGACATAGGCGAAAGCTTATCCCCGAAGTAAGCCCCGGAAATTACGGCCCCAGCCGCCATGGCTTCCGGGACGCCGATGGTTTTCCCTATCCCCACCAGCGCTATGCCGACGGTAGCCGAAGTGGACCAGCTGCTGCCGGTCGCCAGCGAGACCACCGAGCAGATAAGGAGCGTGGCCGGCAGGAAGATGGCCGGGTTCAGGAGCTTCAGGCCGTAATAGATCATGGCGGGAATGATACCGCTTATCAGCCAGGCGCCGGAAAGAGCCCCTACCATGAGCAGTATCAGGAGGGCGCCCGTGGTGGCTTTAAGATTTCCCGAAACATGACTGAGCATGCTGTCGTACGAAACCTTGTAATAGAACCCGACCAGGGCGGCCGCCGCCCCTCCGAGTAAAAGGATGAACTGGTTGGAGCCGCCTACGGCGCTGTCGCCGTAGACCTTCACATTATAGGCGAGCATCGCCACGATAGCGGCGACAGGGAAGAGCGCCGCATAGACGCTTATCTCTTTTTTCTCATGCGAAGAAGAAGTCATTATTCCTTTAAACGTAACTACCCAGGTGGTGGAGGGTCGGCCGGGATTTTGCCCCGCGAACCCCTTGCGGAAGGGGGGGCCCCGCCTGGCGGGGGGAAACCGACGCAAGGGTTTCCGAAGCTATGCTAGTGCCGTATCAAAGGGCTATGCCCCTCAAACGGCCATCTTCCGGGGTTCGCGGGGCAAAATCCCGGCCGACCCGAACCCCATATAGCGACCTGAGCAGTTACTTTACCTTTATATTATACGTTACTTTTTCCCCGAATCTACCCCCCGCGAAAAGCGCAGGAATACGCCCGGCCGGTGCGCATAGCGCAAAGAAAGTTTAGTAAAATTAAAGTATGGCTGAAATCGTACTTATGAGACACGGGCATGCGCTTTCGGCGCGGGAGGCTGGGGTGGCCTCTGACCCGGAGCGGCCGCTATCGACGCTGGGCGAGCAGGAGGCCCTTGAGGCCGCGCGCCACCTTAAAGCCTCCGGCTTCACCCCGGATCTTATTATCTCCAGCCCCTTCCTCCGGGCCGGCCGCACCGCCGCGATAGCCGCGGGCGTATTTTCCGACGCCCCGGTCAAAACCGACGCCGCCCTGGGCGACGGCAGGCTGCAGAACATACTGGACCTGGTACTTCAGCCTTCGGCGGCGGCTTCCCGCCTGTTGCTAGTGGGACACCAGCCCCTCCTCGGTGCCATAGCCGCCGTCCTGCTGGGCACGGAAGCTTTTGACGTCTCTCCCGCGGGTTTCATCCGCCTTAAGCCCGGCGGGGAGGCCGGCCGCTCCTTGCTTGTCGAATTTTATTCCCCCCCGCCGCCCGCTTCATGACTGAACTACAGGCCGTTATACTGGGCATACTGCAGGGGGCGGGCGAGTTCCTGCCGATCTCCAGCTCCGCGCACCTGGCCCTGGCGCCGCGCGTTTTCGGCTGGCCCTACCAGGGGCTGACCTACGACGTTATGCTGCACCTGGGCACCCTGCTGGCCGTCATGATCTATTTCTGGCGTGACTGGCTTAAGATCTTCTCGGACGCCATAAAGCGCCCTTCGGAAAAGGAAGGCCGCCTGCTGTGGCTGCTGGCGGCCGGTTCCGTTCCCGCCGCCCTGGCCGGCTTGCTCCTGAACGATATGGCGGAAACAAGTTTCAGGAACCCCCTCTGGATAGGTTTCAACCTGCTGTTTTTTTCGTTCCTGATCTGGCTGGCCGACCGCAGACCGGCGCAGACCCTCGGGGAGGATTCTTTTTCGCTGAAGCACGCCCTTATTATAGGCCTTGCCCAGTCCCTAGCCCTTATGCCCGGGGCCTCCCGCTCCGGGATGACCATCATGGCCGCCCTCTTCCTCGGCTACACGCGGGGCGGGGCGGCGCGCCTTTCTTTTCTGTTGGGTACGCCTATCATTTTCGGGGCGGCCCTCCTGGAAGCCCACAAGATCACGCCGGACCAGCTGAACGCGGCCTTCGCCGCCGGGCTGGCGGCTTCGTTCATAACCGGCCTGGCCTGCATTGGCTTTTTGATGGCCTGGCTCAAAAAACGTACGCTCACCCCCTTCATCGTATACAGGGTGCTCCTCGGCGCAGCGATAGTCTGGATGTTCTGGGGGAACGGGAAGTGAGACGGGAGCGGAAGCCGCTTATTTGGCCTTGGGGCCGCCGACCGGGAGAGTGATAATTATCCTGGCCCCGCCGCCGGGCCGATTCCCCAGGCTCATTCCTCCGCCGTGGCGCTGGGCTATCTGCTCGCAGACGAAAAGCCCCAGGCCGGTGCCGCCCTTGTCCTTGCGCGTGGTGCCGAAAGCCTTTATCCCGGCCTTCAGCAGTTTCTCCGGGAAGCCGGGACCGTTATCCGAAATTTCCACTATCACGGCTTTTCCTTCGGCCCTGGCCGAAACGCCGATCTTCCCGCCCTGCGGCACGAAGGACAGGGAATTTGAAATTGTATTGATAAAAACCCGTTCTATATGCGCCCTGCTTATGCGCACCGGCGGCAGCTCCTCAGGGAAATCCAGCTCAAGGCAGGCATTCTTCCTCCTGACCGTGAAATCCATGAGCAGGGCCGCGCTCTCGGCGGTCTCCCTCAGGCTCGCCGGTTCGAAAGTGTATTCCTGGCCGCGCACTATACTGAGGGCCGCGGAGAGCAGGCCCTTCGCGTACCTAGCCCCTTTAACTATCCTCTCCACGTCTTTCTTATCCGGCTTTTCATCGGCGTCGACGAGCTCGGCGCTGAGCATTATCACGGTAACGGCGTTCCCGAGGTCGTGCAGGACCCCGCTCACCAGGGTTCCCACCTCGCCGGCGGAGGCGGTCTTGACTATCTCGCTCTCCGTCTCGGTGACTTTCTTCTCGAGGATCTCCACCTGCCCGCGCTTGAAAGCCAGTCCGGCCTCCGCCCTTTTCCTGGACTGGGCGGTGCGGTAAACCACCCCGGAGGAAAAAGCCAGGACGGAGATCTTGACCGCCAGGGCCAGCAGCCCGGCCAGGTCTCCCCCGGAGACCGGCCAGGACATGAATATTATGGACAGCACGCACAGCAAGACCATCCCGGCGGCGTCCTTGAAACTGGCCATGAGGGAAGCGGCGAAGACCGGCAGGAGGTAGAGCACCCAGAAATAGGAGCCCCCCCGCCCGGAATAATACATCACGCCGGTGATCAGCCAGAAGTTTATCAGCAGGATGAAGTCTATCAGCCAGAGGTTGACGGAGGAGCGACGCCTCAGCAGGTAGTTGAAAAGGAAGTTGGAACCGAGCAGCAGCAGGAAGAAATAAAGGATGCGGGGATAGACAATCTGCGGGTTGCCGCGGTAGAAATAAGCCAGGGCGACCATGAAGACGGCGAAGATCACCTCATAGGAATTGCGCGAGAAATTTGTGACCTCCCCCCGGTCCAGCGCCTGGAAGTAGTTTTTCATGGTGAGTACCATTATTAAAGCATACGAATGCGGGGCGGCACAAATACGTCGGCTTTCTTATTGTATAATTAGACTATGAACAGCAACCCACCGCTCCCCAAGCTGCTGCGGTTCGACAAGGCCCAGCTTTTCAATTTTTTCTTTTTCGGCATACTCCTCTTCCTGCTGTACCAGCTCCTGCATATCCTGTCCCCGTTCACCGGGGCCATTTTGGTGTCCGCCACGCTGGCGCTGATCTTCTTCCCCCTGAATCTCTGGCTCCGCCGCCGCGTGGCGGAGAACCGGACCTTCGCCGCGGCCGTCTCCACCATTACGGCGGTGCTTACCGTGGTGCTGCCGCTCCTTATATTCGGCTGGCTGCTGCTGCGCGAATCGCGCGACCTGTACCCGAAAACCAGCCAATGGCTCGCCAACTTCTCCCAGCGGGACCTGCAGGTGCAGCTCCCCGAAACGCTGAAGGCCTACTGGGACCTCGACCTGGGCGACATAGTCACCGGGAACCTTAAGACCATACAGGAAACTATCGCGAGTTCCGGCGCGGTGCTCCTCAGGAATATTTTTTTCTTTCTGGTAAGTTTAGTAGTGATGATAATCACCCTTTTCGTCTTTTTCCGCGACGGGGAGCGTTTCCTGCACTGGCTGATAGACATCCTCCCGATGGACCAGGAATACAAGCACCGGATAGCCAGCCAGCTCTACCTGACCACCATGTCCGTGGTCCGCGGCCTGCTGCTGACGGCTTCTTTCCAGGGCCTGGTAGGCGCGCTGGGCTACTGGCTGATAGGCGTCCCGGCCCCCGCGCTTTTCGGCGCGCTGACCTCTTTCGCCGCCCTTGTGCCTTTCGTGGGGACCAGCCTGATCTGGCTGCCGCTTTCGGCGGCCATGTTCTTCTGGAAAGGGGCGCAGACGGGGCTGGTAACGCTGCTCTGGGGCGCTATCGCCGTCGGGCTGCTGGATAATATCCTGCGGCCCATACTCATAGGCAAAGGGGCCAAGCTGCCGATCTTCCTTCTTTTCCTGGGGATCTTCGGCGGGATGAAGGTTTACGGCCCGATTGGTCTTTTATTGGGCCCGCTGCTGGTCTCTTGTGTTATAGTCTTCCTCCAGATCTACCGCGAAACGAAGAACCTGCCGCATGCCGGAGAGCCCGGGGCGCCGTAGGCCGGCTACCTGCCTTCCTCATACTCCGCGCACAGCTTCCTTACGGGGCAGCGGCCGCATTTTCCCTTGCGGGAGAGGTCGAGCGCCAGCATCTTTTCCGCGGTTTCGCGGATCAGGCTGAGCGTGGCTTCCTCGCCGGCGGGGTCGTAAGGGATGGAGAGCTTGACCGGGCCGGTGAGGACGAAATAGGCCATGGCCCCCACCTTCAGCCCGAGGGCGCGGGACAGTCCCAGCGCGTAAATAGAGAGCTGCAGGCTGCCGGCCACATCCTCCCCCGTCTTCCCCTCGAAGCCCATCTTGTAGTCGATGAGTTCCACCAGCCCGCCCGGCATGCGGTCTACCCGGTCGATAGTGCCTTTCACCCGCCACTTCCCGAACGGGAACTCGAAGCTCTTTTCGGAATACAGGACCTGCGCCTTGTTTTGCTGGAAGTGGAACCACCAGTTCTCCAGCACCAGCGCGCCCTTGTTATAGAACTCCATACTCTCCTGCGGCGTGGCGTAGCCCTGGTGCAGCCAGACGCCGTCATAATGGGCCAGCAGGTCGCTCAGGTCCCCGCCCGGCGCCGCGTGGAAGCGGGCCAGCGCGCGGTGCACGGAAAGCCCCAGGGAGGAGAAGGAGGTGGGCGGCTGGAACCGCCTCTCGACGTAGATATAGCGGTAAAGGAACGGGCAGTCCAAGTAGGCGCGGAGCTTGCTGTAGTTCAGTTCGCAGGGGTCGAAGATCATTGTTATACAGGCGCCGTATTAGACCTATGGTCATGCCGTATCAAGAGCTATGCTCATCAGACGGCCAGGAGCTATGCTCAGACGGCCATTTCTTTGCGGGGCGGAAAAAGTCCACGTCAGTGTCGCCGTATTTCTCCCGCCGGACATGCTCGAGGCCGGGAGGGGCCGAGACCTCTTCCTTCCTGTGGTGCTGCGCCACGATAAGCGCCGTCGGGGTGGTGATAGCGGCCGCAGCCAGCAGCTTCAGCGTTTCCATGCTGTAGAACAGGGGCAGGTTCTCCTCGGTGCGGTACGGGGGCCCCAGGAAAACTATATCGTAGCCCTTATAGTCGGAGAAATGCTCCAGCCACTTCACGCCGGAGAGCACGTCCGCTTTCAGCGCTTTCGCCTTATCGGCGAACTCCAGCTGGACGATATTCTTCTCGATGGTCTTCATGCACAACCCGTCCTTCTCCACGAACACGGCCTTGGAGGCCCCGCGGGAAAGCGCCTCGAGCCCGACGGCGCCCGTGCCCGCGTAGAGGTCGAGGAAGGTAGCGCCGGTGACATAGGGGCGCAGGATGTCGAACAGGGACTGCCGGATGCGGCCGGAGATCGGCTTCACGAACTTGTCTTTCGGGATGGAGAAAATACTCCTGCCCCTCTTTGTACCGGCTATAATCCTCATCATAATTAATTTAATCCCGCCGCAATATTTCCTTAACGTACTAAAATGTATAATATATTATAGTAAATAGCGAACCAGCCCCCTTGAGGCATAACATTCTGCGGCTGAGAAAAAAATGGCAAATCCTGATATAATTATAGTAGACGACGACCCCATGGTGGGCGAACTTTCGCGCGACCTCCTTACCGACGCCGGCTATACGGTCACCCTGGTCCAGGACTCGCTCGAGGCCATTCCCACGATCAAGGCGCAGATGCCCCGCCTGATAGTCACCGACATCATGATGCCCGGAATAACCGGCATGGACATCTGTAAGTCCGTAAAGAACGACCCGTCTTTGAAGCACATAAAGATCATAGTGGTCTCAGGCAAATCCTACGATGTGGAAAAACAGCGCGCCTTCCAGTTCGGGGCCGACTTTTTCCTGCAGAAGCCCTATAACGTCGACACTTTCTCCGCCACGGTCAAGACCATCCTTGAGGGTTCCGCCGGGGCGCAGGCCCCCGCCCCTCCCGCCCCCTCGGCCCCCGAGCTCATACGCGACGACGAGGTCGCGCAGGCCAGCGACCTGGGCGCCGGGCAGATCCGCGTTACGGTGTGGGGCTCCCGCGGCCTGCCTGCCGTAATGCCCAATACCGCCTCGCGCTACGGGCGCCAGACCTCCTGCGTTTCCGTGGAGACGCGCGACCATCTTTTTATCTTCGACGCCGGCACCGGCATAGTGGACCTGGGCAGGGAGATAATTGAAAAGAAGCGCTACTACAAGGACATCTGGGTCTGTCTCACGCATTTCCACCTGGACCATATCCTCGGCCTGGGACGCTTCGCGCCTCTTTACGACCCCTCTTTCTCCATCCACGTCATCGGGGCCAATGACCCGGAGAAGAGCCTGAAGGAAGTGGCGCAGGCCACCTTCTACAGCTCTTTTTCGCTCACCAAGCAGCCCCCTAAGGCGAAAATAGACATTTACGAGATCCTCGAGGACAACTACGAGCTGTTCCCCGGTGTCAAGCTCTCCTCCATGTATTCCAACCATCCCACCAATACCCTGGTCTATGTGCTGGACATCCTCGGGAAGAGGGTCACCTTCGCCCCCGACAGCGAGATCTGGGGCGATGCCACGGCCTTCCAGGACTACGACGAGAAACTGGGCGGCTTCGTGAAAGGCTCTGACATCCTGATGCACGACGCGGTTTACACGGACAAGGACTACGAGACCGGCAAGCATCAGGGGCACTCCGGCCTTTCAATCGTGGTGGATTTCGCCTTCGAGAAAGCCGGGGCCCGCGACCTAGTGCTTTTTCACGCCAACCCCGACTATTCGGACGAGGAACTGGACCGGATGCTGGCCGACGCCAGGGCCCGGATACAGGAAAATGGCTACGCCTTGAATTGCCACCTCCCGGTGGAAAAACAGTCCTTCCTGCTCCAGGGCAGTTAATAGTTGATAGCAAAAGAAAGCTAAAGAAGGCAAAAGAAAGCAACAGAAGGCAAGGGAAGGCAAGGGAAGGTAAGAGACTGCGCGGAAACATTTCCCGCTCTTACTTTCCGTTGCGTTCTGTTGCTTTCTGTTGCCTTCAATGGCTTTCAGCTGTGCCCTTGCGTCAGGTTCACCGCGCGTTCGGGGATAGCGCCGAAGCGCTCCTCGTAACGCTTGATGTTCTCCTGCAGGGCCGCCATGAAACGCTTGGTATGCACCGGGCTGGAAATTATCCGCGACCGGAGCTTGGCCTTGGGCTGGTTGGGCTGGAGGAAGAGAAAGTCGAAAATAAACTCGGTTTCGCTGTGGGTCACGCCCGCCAGGTTGGCGTAGCTGCCCTGGGCCGTGGCGTCATCCATCTGCACTTCCAGCTGCATGGGTTTGCCCGGGTCCGGCTTGGGTTCAGACATAAATTCCTCCTTTAAAATCCTAAGCCGTTTTAATTGCCGGCTCGTAAAAGTATAATATATTATGGACAGCCGAGTGGAGATAAAATGAAAGCCATACCAGCCTTTGCCCTTGCCTTCTGCCTTTGCGTCCCGGCGGCGGCCCAGTCCGCCCTTAAGTGCCCCGAGTTCACGCCAAGGGTCCGTTCGCTGAAGCTCTCGCGGATGCAGCCCCTGCGCCGCGGCAAGGAGTGGCTGGAGGGGGTCCCTAAAAGCGTGAATTCGGTCTCCTGCGACCTGTACGGGATGAAGACCGAAGAGGCCGAGTACGACGGGAAAAACCTGGTGCTGAAGAACACCTACCTTTATAAGGAAAAGGCCGAGGCCCGCGACCTCTGCAAAAAGATCAAGTCGGAGGAGAAGCCGGCCAACACCTTCAGCGAGGAGGACCGGCCCACGCTGGACGATTACTGCCGCAAATACCTGAAGAATGATTTCGGCGTGGTCCAGGTTTACGATGCCTCCCCTTCGCAGGGCGGGGAGTCCTCGCGCAAGCCCGTGCGGCAGATCTTCAGGCTGTACAGCAAGGCCGGCTTCACGGCCGAGGAGCGCTCCTTCGACCCGCTGCTGAAGCTGGAATCCGTCACGCTCTACGTCTACGACAAGTCCAACAACCTGACCGAGCTGACCGAGAACGACTTCGAGGGGCGGCAGCTGAGGCGGGAAACCTATACCTGGAACAAGGCCACTAATTCAAAAACGCATTCGGTCTACGGCGAGACCAACGAACTGCGCAAGAAGACGGTTTTCGAGCTGCGGGAGGACGGGACGCTGCGGCGGGAGGTGCGCTCGACCTACGATTCCGGGGAGCAGCCCGTGGCCCGCAGTGAGGTCTACTGCGACGCGAAGGGCCTGCCGGAAAAAGAGCTGGTCTACGACGCGGACGCCGCGGACCCTAAATACGAATATACCTACACCCACAAGAAGGACGCGAAGGGCAACTGGACGGAGGAGCGCAGGAGCCGCGTCATCGTTTACAACGGCAACCGCATGCAGGACTCCCAGTACGCCCCGGAGATCACCAGGCGCGAGCTCCAATACTATTAAAAACCGGCCCCGTTGTTGCGGGGCCGGTAATTTTAAAGAAAGGCCGTTTACTTGCCGGGGGCTTTCTTCACGTTAATGGCTTTGGGGCCTTTATCCGTGTTCTCAGTTTCGAATTCAACTTCCTGGTTTTCGGCCAGGGTCTTGAAGCCATCACCGGTTATCGAAGAGTGATGCACGAAGAGGTCTTTGGAACCGTCTTCAGGTATGATGAAACCGAAGCCCTTCTTGTCGTTGAACCACTTTACTTTACCTTTTGCCATTTGCTTATTTACCTCTCTTTAATTGTACTACAGGGCCGTTTCCGGCCATTGTCTTTATTATATATTAAATTCCGATAAAAAGTACAATTATTATTCTTCGCTCCATTTTATATATAGCGGCATGAGGGCGTTCTCCGCGTCGGGATGCCTGCCCAGTACGCGCACCGAGAAGTCGTGGCGGCCGCTCTTGTAGCAGTGGATCTCGCCTTTATAGACGTAAGCGTCGCCCAGGCGCGAGTCCTGCGCCAGGGAGACAGAGCGCCCTTCCTTGAACAGCGCCTCGCCCCCGGCCGTGCCGATATGCAGCTGCACGTCCACTTCCTCCGGCGTGAGGCCGCCCAGCCAGACCACGGCGCGCACCGGCAGCCTGGAGCCGGCGTGGACTTCCATCTCCGGCTTGAACTGGTCGGTCGCCACCTTGACCTCCGGCCAGTTCTGATCTAGCTTCTTGCGCCACCGGGCCAGCTCGGCCACGCGCGGATTCTCCCTGAACTTCCGGGAGGAGGCGTGCGCGTGGGTGTAGAATTTCTCGTAGTATTCGCGCAGCATCCGGTTGGTGTTGAAGTGCGGCACCAGTTTCTGCACGCAGGCCTTCATCATCTTTATCCAGCCGCGGGGCAGGCCGTCCCCGCCCCGGTCGTAGTAAAGAGGGGCGATCACCTTCCTGATGAGGTTGTAGATGGATTCCGCCTCCACGTAGTCCCGCTCCTCGTCGCTGTTGTAGGCCTCGGTGCCGCCTATGACCCAGCCCACGTCGGGGGAATAGCCTTCCTCCCACCAGCCGTCCAGGACGGAAAGGTTCATCACGCCGTTTATCGCGGCCTTCATCCCGCTGGTGCCCGAAGCCTCGAGGGGCCTGATCGGGTTGTTCATCCAGACGTCTACGCCCTGCACCAGGTAGCGCGCGACGTTCATATTATAATCTTCCACGAAGACGATCCGGTGCTTGAAGCGCTTGTCCATGGAGAGCTTCGCCACGGCTTTTATGAATTCCTTGCCGCTGGTATCGGCCTGGTGGGCTTTGCCGGAGAAGACGAACTGCACCGGCATCTTCTCGTCGTTAACCAGTTCCAGCAGGCGCTCCAGGTCGCGCATGAACAGCGTGGCCCGCTTGTAGGTGGCGAAGCGCCGCGCGAAGCCGATGGTCAGGTACTCCGGGTTAAGGACTTCCTCCACCTCGGCCAGCACGGTGCGGTCGGCGCCCAGGCGCTGGTGCTGCCGCTTCAGGCGCTCGCGCACCAGTTTCACAAGCTTCACCTTGCGCACAAGGTGGGTGTCCCAGAATTCCTTATCGTCTATGTCCGTCATTTTCTGCCAGTCGCACGAGTCGGGTATGCCGTTGTGGCCGCCGGCCAGCGATTTGCTGTAAAGCTTGTGGTGCTCGTGGCTGATCCAGGAGCAGGTATGCACGCCGTTGGTGATGCCCTCTATCGGTATCTCGTAGCGCGGCAGCCCCGGCCACAGCTTGTGCCA
>CAMTWW010000297.1:0-3490 GCA_947085555.1 uncultured Elusimicrobia bacterium
ACCTTGCCCGACAAAGAATAATCGCTTGTACGCGATCCTTGAGAGAAAATTTTTACCCGGGTTTTAGCTTATTTTCAAAACAGGGGGTTTTCAGCGGAATCAACTTTTGACCTTTTGAGGTCAAAAGTAAAGACCTGACCCCATTCACTTCGTTTTCTTCAGGTACTTGATGCGCCTTAGGCCGGTGCCGGGGAAGTAGAACTCCATTATTTCCTTGTAGGATTTATCATATTTGCCCGCCAGGCCGGCGGCGCCGCTCTGGCACATGCCTATGGCGTGGCCCCAGCCGCCGCCGTAAAGCCAGTAATTGCGCACCTTGCCGTTCTTGAAGCGGTTTATCTCTATTTCGAACAGCGTGCTTTTCAGCGAGCTGAAGCCAAGTATATTGCGTATAAGGTGTTCTCTTGTTACGGTTACTGATTTTTTCTTCCCGACCAGTTTAATTGAATTCACATTCCCTGACGGGCTGCGCCTGAGGGGGATAATATCCGTCACCTCGCCGATATTGTAATCCTTGTTCACGCGGAAAGTCATGTCCTTATGGCGGATGATCTTCATCCAGCGGAATTCCGAGGCGCGCACGCGGCCCGGGTAATTGCAGTTGGCGTCCGGGTTGCCGGTCAGCCACAGGTGCGCCTCCCACGGGTCCAGCGGGGCCAAGATCTTGTCCGGAGCGATGTCGGGTTTGGTCACTAAATAAGGGGAATCTCCCCAGCCTGCGACCTCTTTCGACGCCTGTATCCAGCCGCCGCAGTTGGAGTGATAGAAGGTGTAGGCGGGCCGGCCGTGGTAGGTGAGGATCTCGCCTTCGGTTTCCACCACGGCGCGGGTGGTGGTATTGGCTTCTATCGTCTTGCCCTTGTAGGCCTGGCAGTGCTGCCCGTCGCAGAGGTGATAGCCGTCCTTCCTGTGCTGGCCGCCGCGCGCGCGGCGTATCAGCACCTGGGTGCGGGCCAGGACGGCCTGCGCTTTCAGCGATTCATAGGGCCACTGCGGGGCCACCTCGCTGGGCACCACGCCCAGCAGGTAAAGCTCGCTCTCTATGACGTTCACCACGCCTATGCCCCGGCTGCCGTTAGGAGAGAGTTCTATGTAGCCGCGGTACTGCCGGTCCGCCCCGCGGAACCAGGGGTTCCTGGTCCTGGAGGAGGCGTCGAAGATGACCGAGCCGCCGGCCTGGGCCGGTTTTACCAGTATGGCCCCGGTGAAGCGGCCGTAAACCTTGCCGTCGGGGGCGGTCAGCGCCACTTTGCCCCCGTCTTCGGACACGGTCCAGGGTTCGTCGGGCGGGATAGCCGCGTAAACCTTGCCGCTGGCTTTGCCGGTCACCGTCAGGCCTTCGAAAGATTTTATTTTCAGCAGATTATTCCTGCCCTGCTTGCCGGTAGTCCCCGTGCCTATGCCCACCCGGATCTTCACGGAGGAAGAAAGGCTGGCCAGCGCGTCCAGCGGCTCCATCACCAGCGGTTTCGTGATCCTGAAAGGCGGGCGTATTTCCTCGGGCTGCTTGGTCAGCTTGCCCTCCAGCACCTTCATCATCCTGGAGGCTACGGGGTGGCCGGGGGCATAGTCCAGCACGCGGTAATACTGGTTCCAGGCCTCGTTGAACTTGCCCTGCCTGGCGTAGATCCCGGCCAGCGGCAGGCGCGCCTCGGTGAAGGAGGGGTCTTTGCGCAGGGCCTCGATCAGCGCTTCCTCGGCCTCCTTGTGCAGCTTGAAATTCATGTAGTTCCAGGCCAGGATATAGTCCACCCCGGCGAAGTCCGGGCGGAGCGCGCGGTATTTGTCCAGGTGCTCCAGGGTTTTGTCTTTCTCGTCCAGGTTGGAATAGACGCTGGCTAGGCCCAGCCTGGCCCTGGCGTGCAGCGGCTGTATCCTTATGGCCGCCTCGAAGGCGGAGCGGGCGCCGTCGTAGTCCGCCTGGTGGAAGCGCAGCCAGCCCAGCTCGGAATAGATGTCGGGGTTCTGCTGGTCGCGCTCGAGCGCCCGCACCAGAATGCGGGCGGCGTCCAGATAGCGGCCGGCCTGCTTAAGGGAAGCCGCGGCGTTCAGCAGGGGCCGCGGGTTTTCAGGGGCGGCGGCGGCCAGGGCCAGGTAGGCGGAAGCGGCCAGCGTCAGGTCCCCTTTAAGGTAAAGTTGAAAAGCCGGCGCCGCGCAGTAACCGCGGCCGGATTGCAACAGCAGGAATAAAAGAATAAGATTAAATCTTCGCACTGCTTTATATCGTATAAAATTAATAACAGATGTCCGAAGAACTTTCCGATTCAGAGCTGATCGCCGCCTTCAAGGGGGGCGACGCCGAAGCGCTCGGGCTGCTGCTGGAGCGGCATAAGGCCGCCGTTTACGGCTATCTGCTGCGCCTGACGGGCTGGCCTGACGCCGCAGACGATCTGTTCCAGGAAGTCTTCCTCAAGCTGGTGAAAAACCCCTCCGCCTACGGGGAAAGGGAGAAGCTGAAGGCCTGGCTTTTTACCGTGGCCCGCAATGCCGCCATGGACTATTTCAGGAAGGAGAGCTCGCGCGGCGAGGTTCCGCTGGAGGGTTACGGCGGGCAACCAGGCCCCGCCGACTTCATGGCCTCGGCCGAGCCGGGCCCGGCCGAGGCTTTTTACGGCAAGGCGCGGGCGGCGCGGATAGACGCGGCCCTGGCCGCGCTTTCGGCGGACCAGCGGGAAGTCTTCTACCTGCGCCATTATTCGGAGCTGTCTTTTAAGGAGATAGCGGAACTTCTTTCCGTCCCCATAGGCACGGTGCTGGCCCGGATGAGCCGCGCGGCCGCCCTGCTGCGCAAAAACCTCGAAAAAGACCTGCAATAAAACCGGGGGGGGCGCGCGTTGTATCTACAGGAGCATATATGAACTGCGGATACGGTGAAAAATTAATCCTTTATTTTTACGGCGAAGCCGTGGAAAGCCTGAAGGCGGATGTGGAAAAACACCTGTCCTCCTGTGCGCCTTGCCGCGGCGGGCTGGCGGCGCTGAAGGTCGCGGAGAGACGCCTTTCCTCAAGTTCAGCCGTCCCGTCGGCTTCCGCTATCGAAGCCGTGCTGCTCGCGGCCCGCGCGGCCGTTTCCGGCAGGCGCGGCTTCTCCTTCAACTGGGGCGAGGCCCTGCTGTCCGGTGCGCTGGCTTCGCTTATGGCGGTCGGCTTCGTTTTCTCCGGGCGCGGAGCGCCGGCGGACCTGGCCTGGAACGGCGGGGTGGATTCCGGCCTGGATTCGGTGGAATATGCGATGTACCAGACGCAGACGGACATGGTTTCAGTCTCCAGCGATTGGGACTATAAGTACAGCGCCCTGGAAGACGAGGGTCTCCGGGCGGCAATGAAAGACGAGGTGTGAGGACGGTAAAAAATAACGGAGGATATATGAACAGGAAAATTGTTATATGGGCGGCGGTTATGGCCCTGGTTTCGGGCCCGGCGCTTGATTTGAGGGCGCAGGGGGGGCCCGGCGATGAAGAAGAAATTGAGATGCTGGAAGACGGTCCGC
>CAMTWW010000298.1:0-1662 GCA_947085555.1 uncultured Elusimicrobia bacterium
GCGTCCCAGATTAGTTTACCTTTAAAGCCAGTAAGGCTGGCTATAAGTTCAGCCAAGTCTTTAATGGAGATTTCAAACCCGGCGCCGGAGCGGGTCTTAGGGTCTGAGAGTCTGAGAGTCTGAGAGTCGAGAGTCATAGAAGAGAGAGACATTAAATTTTAGAAGACTGGGAATTATTTAGATATTTTATAAAGGCCTGGGATTGACGGCTTATTTCATCAGACATTGAGTATATTTTATCAAAACCGGCCTTGTTTATGTAGTTAAGGTCTAATGCTATATAGATTTGGCTTTGAACCTCTGCCACGGAACCGTGCGCTATATGTAAAAAGCTGGCAAAGGCTTTGTCGCTTCTTCTTGCAAATCCTTCGGCGATATTGGACATTACCGATATGGCTGCGCGACGAATCTGGCTCTTAAGATCAAAATCCCGCTTGAATCCATCGTTTTCCGCAGTCACCTGATAGACAATATTAACCAGCTCACGTGACTTCTGCCAGACCAGAATATCTTCGAATCGTTCGATTTTGCGGTCCATATCAAGTCCTTGAGTTTTAGGGTCTGAGAGTCGAAGAGTCATAGAGCCACAGAGTTGAATAATCACTGAGTTTTACTTAAGAAACACCATCGAATCAAATAGTCATCAAATAAGATTATGGCCCCCAAAGCATATTTGGGAGAAGGATGAACGGTTGCTAGTTTTGCCCCTTTGCTGCCCCTTCATTGCCCCTTTCTCCCCTTTGCTGCCCCTTTAGCTGATATCTTGTTCCTCTGCCGGTTTTCCCGACCTTCACTATTATGCCTTTAAGTTCTATCTGTCCAAGTTCATCTGAAGCTGTCCGTTTACTTACTTTGCAAAGCTGCTGGTATTCGGAATTGGTTATACGACCATTTTTCACAGTATAGGTTACTGCTGAAATTTGCCTGGTATTTAATCCGAGGGAACGAAGATAGTCCTCGGTTAGAAAATTTTTAGAAAAAGTAACCCATAAGCCGCCCTGTTTTTCTTCAAATTGCGGCTCGGGCAGGCCGGCTTTTGCGCAGCTGCTAATAATTTCAATAGTACCCCATCCCCATTTTTCTATCAGGCCGGCATAGTAAAGCATTTCCGCAATTTTATGGTTGCGCGGCTTTGAAATATGTTCGTACTGAAGTTCTGGTAGCGTTAACGGCGGAAGCAGGCCGCCAGGATTAAGAATTAATATGCGCTCGTCATGCCAGCGAACCTGAATTTGACTGACATCCATATAATCACGATGGCAGATAGCGTTTGTAATTGCTTCGCGCAAGGCTGGCAATGGATATTCCCATATTACATCACGGGCAGGAGTACCTTTGAACTCAAACCGGGTTTGAAGATGTTCCCGGAAATACTCCATTGCGGAATCCACTTGGGCAAATAGTGTGCCATTAATTTCTTTGTCATCTACAATCATGTTCTCAGATCGGAAGCGCCCGATTTTCACAACCGCTGATGGATACCAGCGCTGAGGCTCTTTCCCGAACAAGAGAAGGGCTGCGCGAACCGGTTTTCCTTTTTTCAACAGTCCCAATTTCTCCAAAACAGCACTGTTTGCATCTTCGGAAGGCATTTGCCGACGCCGTTTCTCATTACATAATATCCTGAACCGCAGCACTGTTTGCTCATCAATATCGGCGAGA
>CAMTWW010000299.1:0-1012 GCA_947085555.1 uncultured Elusimicrobia bacterium
GACGCCAAACGCTCAGCCGTTATAACCGGCCAGGCACTGGAGCGGCTGTTGGCCTTTGTGCCTTACAGACAATGGGTATTGGTGGTCCCCAAACGGCTGCGCTATTTCCTGAACCGCAATCCGGCGCTGGCGGGCGGGCTTTCAAGAATATTCGCTGAAGAAATAAACCGCTTCCTCTGCCAAACCGCTATCGGGACGCCGGCCCAGCTTCATTTCATTCAACGGTTCGGTGGGGCGCTAAATTTACACATCCATATACATGCCGTAGTTTCGGCTGGTGTCTTCAATTTAAAAACAAATGCTATCGGCCGGAAGGAAGTGGTCTTCATCCCGGTCCCCTGCCCTACGGACCAGCAACTGGCCGCTATGGTAACGGCTGTCCGCAACAGATTCATCAGGCGCGTCCGCAGGGCCTGCAGCCTAAGCCAGGAAGCCGCCGGGAATTTGCTTTCCTGGAAGAACTCCGGCTTCTCAATACACGAAGAGGTGCTGATCAAGGACTCGGACAGGGAAGGGCTTGAGCGCTTGATCGGTTACTGCTCACGGCCAGCCCTTTCGCAGAAACGGCTGGTTTATTCGGAGAAGGCCAACACAGTGCTCTACCGCACCGAGCCGAAGGCGGGCAAATCGGAAATGCTGGCAATGACGCCTATTGAATTCCTGCGGCGCTGGACGCTGCTGATGCCGCCGCCCAAGGCTATGCCAGTGCCGTATCAAGAGCTATGCTCATCTAACGGCCAACAAGAACCTGGTCCATTATTACGGCGCCCTCGCGCCCAGGTCGCCGCTGCGGCCGCTGCTGGTGGCGAAGGCTGAAAAAGAGGCGGACCGGGCCGCCCTGCGGGAAAATATCGACAAGGTCAAGAAGAAGGCCGACTCCTGGGCTGCCTGCCTGGCAAGGGTTTTCGAGGTATATCCACTTACCTGCCCCAAGTGCGGCCTTGAAATGGCCGTTTGTTGGCCAGAGGCCCTTGAGACGGCACCTCCAGAGGAATGAAGCCGATAGCCATAA
>CAMTWW010000300.1:0-5855 GCA_947085555.1 uncultured Elusimicrobia bacterium
ATATAAAGCGCCGCCTCTTCGGTCTCGAAATAATCCGACAGGTATTTGCCCAGCTGCTTGGCGGCGGACAGGGGCTCCACGGTATCGGAGAGCAGCCTGACGGCCGAATACACGGCCAGGGACCTTTTCTCCCCGGCGGCGTTAAGGACCGTCATGGTCTTTATAAGGGAAAGCTCGGCTTCCAGCCTGGCCGCACGGCCGAGCAGTTTTTCAAGGCCGGCGCGGTCGGGGGAGGTGCCCACGCCGCCGTTGAGTATCACGGAATGGGCGAGGGCCGCGACCGTCCACAGGGCCAGGGCCGCGTAGGGCGCGCCGGCGGTTATTTCCCCGGCCAGCATAAAGGAGGCGAAGGCAAAAAGCGTCGCGCCGGCAGCCAGGCCGGCCCAGCGGTTGAAGCGTCCCAGGAAATAGGAGAGCAGGGGCGAGGCCGCCGCGGCGGCGATCCATAATTCAGGCCTGTTCACGCGGCCACCACCCTGTTGCGCCCGGCCTGCTTGGCCCTGAAGAGGCGCTCGTCCGCGACCCGCACCAGCTGCCCGGCGGCCGAGGCCTCGGCGGGGAATTCAGCCACGCCGAAACTGGCCGTAACCCGGGAAGCCCTGCCCCCGAAATTAAAAGAGAGGGCCTCCAGCGCGAGGCGCACTTTCTCGGCGACGGCCGCGGCTTGCTCCCTGCCCGCGGCGGTTATGACCAGCGCGAACTCCTCCCCGCCGTAGCGGGCCGCGAAATCAATCTCCCTCACCCCGCCGGAAATGGCCTGGGAAACAGCCTTTAGCACGGCGTCGCCGGCCTGGTGGCCGAAAGTGTCGTTATAGGATTTGAAATGGTCTATGTCCGCCATGATCACAGAGAAGGGGACCTTGGAGCGGGCGGAACGGAGTATCTCCTCCTCGAGCCTCGACTGGAAGGCGCGGTGGGTATAGAGGCCGGTGAGGCCGTCCTTGATGGCCAGCTCGTTCACTTTTTCGAATAACTGGATATTCTCCATGCTGACCCCCGCCAGGGTGCAGGCCAGTTCGGCGCCGCGCAGGTCCTCGGCCCGGAAACGGTCCGGTTCGGAAGCGGAAGCCCGCACGAAACCTACCAGGCGGCCGAACAGATGAAGCGGCAGGGCCATGAAGGACCGCTCGGCGGGCCCGAAAAAACCGCGGGCGAAGCGGCTGTCCGTTTCAGCGTTGCGCACCAGCAGGGGGATCTTGCGCTCCGCCACCCACTTGTCGGCGAAGTCGCGCGGCGCGCCCGAGCGCAGCTCCACCGCCGCCCCGGGGAAATAGTTCTTGAGCAGCGTTTCCAGCCGGCCCTTCACTTCGCCGGGGGTAGAGGCGGAGCCCATGTCCTGGACCGCGGAGGAAAGGGCGCCCTTATCCCTTATGCGCGCCAGGGTGCTGTCCAGATGCAGGCGGTAGCGGGCCAGTTCGTCCTCCAGATTCTTCACCCTGCCCGCCGCGGCGGCCTCTTCGGAGGCCAGCCCGTACCGGGCCGCCGCCCGGGAACTTTCCGAGCGGGCAAGGGCGAAAAAAAGCAGCCACAGGCAGAGCACTTCGGCTATGGCCCCCGTCAGCAGGTAAATTGAATCCCCGCCGCCGGAAAGCCTAGGCAGGAGGAAACCTGCCACGGTTACCAAGAAGAGGAAGACGTACTTGATCTCTTTTTCGCCCGACCAGGAGAACCAGATAAAAAGCGCCCCGCTCGCGGGAAAAACCCAGAGGAAATGGGCGGGCCACAGCCAAAGCGACCAACCGATCGCGCCTGAAATGGCGGCCGGGCCGGCGACCTTCGCGAAAGCATTGGGCCTCAGCATATATTTTAATTTTACTAATTTTTCTTCAGCAGCCACAGGAATTCCAAATTGCCTTTGGCGCCCTTTATAGGCGAGTCCACAAGGCCTTTTTCTTCCACGCCGGGCAGGCTCGCTTTCAGAAAGCCCCTCATGTTTTCCATAGCCTTAAGCCGCAGCTCTTCCGTTTTGACTATGCCGCGCTTTAAGTCGCCGGGAGCAAGCTCGAACTGCGGCTTTACCAGCGCTATCACTTCACCGCCCGGAGCCAGCACGCTGAAAACCGGGCCGAGGATCAGCCGCAGCGAAATAAAAGAAACGTCTATGGCGCAAAGCCCCGGCTTTTCCGGGAACAATTCGGGCTTAAGAAAACGGGCGTTTGTCTCAGGCATGAAGACCACGCGGGGATCGCTCTTTATTTTCTCGTGTATCTGCCCCTCGCCCACGTCCACCGCGTAAACCTTGAGCGCCCCCTCCCGCAGGAAGCAGTCGGTGAAGCCGCCGGTGGCCACGCCCACGTCGAGGCAGACCCGGCCTTTGACAGGTGTTTTAAAAGCGTCCAGCGCGCCTTTCAGCTTGGTCCCGCCGCGCGAAACATAAGGGCAGCCGCTTTTAACCAGCTCTATAATATCAGCTTCTCTGACCTGCTGCCCGGCCTTCTCTGCGGGACGCCCGTTGACAGTGACCAGCCCCGCCATAATGGCGCGCAGCGCCTTCCCGCGGCTTTCAAAAAGCCCGTTCTCAACGCAAGCCGCATCCAGCCGTGTTTTCATCACAATATATTAAAAAAAGGACTCTCCCATTAAAGAGAGGTGAACCTTATTTCTCGCTCTCTTCGTCCTCGAAGGGTTCCAGCTTCAGCTTTCCCTCGGCGTCCTTGCGGAGCACCTCTATCTTGCGCTTAACTTCTTCAAGCTTCACGGAAAGCTCTTTTGAAATGGTCACGCCTTCCTCGAAGAGGGAGAGCGATTCCTCTATGGGCGTGTTCTCGTCCTCGAGCTTGCCCACTATCTCTTCAAGCTTCTCCAGTTTTTCCTCGAAACCGCCGGCATTGGCTTTCTTTACCATAAAGTCTCCTGTTGGCCCCTGTCCGCGCTGCTCCCCGCCCCGCCGCTCCCGGCGCCCAGCACCTCGGCCTCGGCCCTGCCCTCGGCGAACTGCAGGGAGAGCCGGTCGCCCGGGGCGAGGACGGAGGCCGTTTTAACGGCCTTGCCCCTGATGTCCTTCACGATGGCATAGCCTTTCTTCAGCGGGAAAAGCGGGCTGAGAGCTTTCAGCTTCTCCGACTGCAAATTCAGTTTCTCCGCGGCGTGGCGCACCTTGTCGGCCGAGGCGAAAAAAAGACCTTCGAGGGCGTCGTCCAGGCGGCGGATCGGCCGCTCCAAAAGAACCAGCGGGTTCACCAGCGGCCTGCTGGAAACCAGCCTGCGGAACCGGCCCTGCAGGTTCTCATAGTAAATGCGCAGGCTCTGCAACAGCCGCCGCTCCAGGCCGGAGATATTAGCCGCCAGTTCCACTTTGCTTTTCACCACCAGCTCGGCCGCGGCCGAAGGCGTGGGCGCGCGCATATCCGCCACGAAATCAGCTATCGTAAAATCAGTTTCATGCCCGACGCAGGAGATCACCGGGATCTTCGAGCCGGCTATGGCCCGCGCCACTATCTCCTCGTTGAAGGCCCAGAGGTCCTCCATGGAACCGCCGCCGCGCCCCACCAGCAGCACGTCTATGTCGGGGAAGCCCTCGTTCAGGTCTTTTATTGCCTGGGCTATTTCCTCTTTGGAACCCTGCCCCTGCACTTTCACCGGGGCGATTATGATATGCATATTGGCGTAACGCCGCTTGAGTATGGAAAGTATGTCCCTTATGGCCGCCCCCGTCGGCGATGTCACCACGGCGATCTTCTGGGGCAGGGCGGGAATGGGCCGCTTCCGAGCCTGGTCGAAAAGGCCTTCGGCCTGCAGCCTTTTCTTCAGTTGCTCGAAGGCCAGCTGCAGCGGGCCTATGCCTGCCGGAACCACTTCCTTCGCCATGAGCTGGTACTTGCTCTGTTTGTCGTAAGTGGTGATATTGCCGCGCACACGCACCAGCAAACCGTTCTGCAGATCGAACTTAAGATTGGAGCCGAAGCCGCGGAACAGCACGCCGGAGATATTGGAATTGGCGTCCTTCAGGTCGAAATAAGTATGCCCCAGCGAAGAGACTTTTAGTCCGGAGAGCTCCCCCTCCACCCAGACTTCGCGGAAAGAGGACTCCAGCAGGTATTTTATCCCCTGGCTCAATTCGCTGACGGTATAGATCCTGGGTTCCGTCATTTTTTGCCCCGAAGCCGCTTCAGTCGCTTTGAGATCTCTATTTCAAAACCCTGTTCCGTAGGCCGGTAGAATATTTTAGGGTCCGGCATATATTCCTGCTCCACATAATGGTTCTCGAAATCGTGCGGATACTTATAGCCCTTGCCGTGGCCGAGGGCTTTGCCGTCCTTGGAGGCGTCGCGCAGATGCAGGGGCACGGCGCGCTCAATCCCGCTGTTCACCTCGGCCTGAGCCTCGTTTACGGCCAGATAGGAAGCGTTGGACTTGGGCGAGCAGGCCACGTAGATGGCCGCCTGCGCCAGGATTATCCGCGCCTCAGGCATGCCCAGCACCTCGGCCGATTTAAAAGCGCTCTCCGCCGTCACAAGAGCCATGGGATTGGCGTTGCCCACGTCCTCGGAGGCGCAGATCAGGATGCGCCGCGCCACGAAGCGCGGATCCTCCCCGGCCTCCAGCATCTTGGCCAGCCAGTAGACGGCGGCGTCCGGGTCCGAGCCGCGCATGCTCTTTATGAAAGCCGAGATATGGTCATAATGCTCGTCCGAGCTGCGGTCGTAGCGCAGGCTGCGGCGCTGGATGGATTCCCTGGCCACGGCCTCGTCTATCGGGCGGCGGCCGTCCTTGCCCGGGGCGGTGGTGATCACGGCCAGTTCCAGGGCATTAAGGAGGCGGCGCGCGTCGCCTGAGGAATTCTCCACCAGGTAGCGCTTCGCTTCCGGCGCCACTTCGGGCTTGAGGGCTTTCAGCCCGGCCTCGGCGGTGAGCGCCCTGTCGAAAATGGTGGAAAGGTGCTCGATAGTAAGCTGCTTGAACTCCACCACTATAAAGCGGGAAAGGAGCGCCTGGTTGATATAGAAAAAAGGATTTTCCGTGGTCATCCCGATAAGGATGATCTCGCCCTTTTCCACGGAGGGCAGCAGCACGTCCTGCTGGGTGCGGTTGAAATGGTGGATCTCGTCCAGCACCAGCAGCACGCGCTGGTTCTCCGCCAGCCCGCCGCCCAGGCTGCGGGAGTACTCGATGATCTTTTTCAGGTCGGCCACGCCGGCCATCACCGCGTTCAGGTCGAAGGTCCTGGCGTTGGCGCGGGAAGCGATGTAGCGGGCCAGGGCCGTTTTTCCGGAGCCCGGGGGCCCGAAGAAGACGGCGGACTTCAGATTGTCCGATTCTATGGCGCGGCGCAGCAGCTTGCCGGGCCCGAGTATATGCTCCTGGCCGGAGAAGTCGGACAGATTTTTGGGCGCCAGCCGGGCCGCCAGCGGGGCATAGGCCGGGCCGCCCTCGGCTTCGGGGGTCATCGGTCTCTCGTCAAAAAGGGAATCTGGCATTTGAATAGTGGCCCGGCGCCGGCCGGCTTTACTTTTGCTCTTCCGCGCCCTCCAGGGTCTTAGCCAGTTTCTCGACCAGTTCTTCCAGCTTTTTAGTGTCGGCCTCGTGGTTGGTCTCGTACCGCTGCTTGAGGTGGTAAAGCTTCACCGCGAAATCGTAAGCGGCCAGGATGGCGAGTTTCGACGAGTCCACGATATTGAGCTTCTCTTCTATCTCGTTTATCTTCTCTTCCACCTGCCCGACTACCGTGCTCATCTCCAGCTCGGACATCCCGTCCACTGAAGGGAATTTTATCAGGCGGCCCCTGAGCTTGGCCTCGAACTCGTTATTCTGCATCTTCGTCCTCGAACAGGCCCGGCTGCAGGTCGTTGGCCTTTTCTATCTTTGCGCAGATGCGCTCCAGGCGGCGGCGCATTTTCGCCTTGAAGTCGGCCAGC
>CAMTWW010000301.1:0-4630 GCA_947085555.1 uncultured Elusimicrobia bacterium
AAAGACGCCCTTCTACCCGCGCAGCCCCTACGGCGCGGCCAAGCTGTACGCCTACTGGATCACCGTGAATTACCGCGAGTCCTACGGGATGTTCGCCTGCAACGGGATACTCTTCAACCACGAGAGCCCGCTGCGCGGCGAGGAATTCGTGACGCGCAAGATCACCCGCGCGCTGGCCCGGATACTGCTGGGCGGGCAGAAATGCCTTTATATGGGGAACATCAACTCGCTGCGCGACTGGGGCCACGCCCGGGATTATGTGCGCGCGATGTGGCTGATGCTGCAGCAGAAAAAGGCGGAGGATTTTGTGATAGCCACCGGTAAGCAATATACGGTGCGCAAATTTATAGAGCTGGCCGCCAGGGAGCTGGGGATAACGATAGCCTGGAAGGGGAAAGGTGTGAGCGAGGCCGGTTTTGTTAAAGCGATCAAGCCCCTGCCGGGCCTTGCCGCAGATATAAAAATTAAAAAAGGCGATGTACTGGTGCGGGTGGACCCGCAGTTCTACCGCCCGGCTGAAGTGGAAACGCTTCTTGGCAACCCCGCTAAATCACGCCGGGTGCTGGGCTGGAAGCCGGAGATTTCCTTTGAGGAGCTGGTGTCCGAAATGGCGGCCAGCGACCTACAGCTCGCTTTGAGCGAGCGCTGCCTGTCTAAAGCCGGCTTCGGCGCCGTGAGGAACTGCTGAATGAAAAAAGTTCTGATCACGGGGAACCGGGGGCAGGACGGGGCTTATCTGAGCCGCTTCCTGCTGGGGAAAGGGTATCAGGTCTACGGCGCGGACCGCGGCGGGGATACCGGCATCTGGCGCCTGCGCGAGCTGGGCATAGAGGGGCGGGTAAGAGAGATCTCGCTGGACCTGCTCGAGCCCACCAATATCATGGACGCGCTGGAGAAGGTGAGGCCCGACGAGATCTACAACTTCGCCGCCCAAAGCATCGTGAAGCTCTCCTTCGAGCAGCCGGTGCTTACCGCCGAGGTGAACGCCGTGGGCGTCACCCGCATGCTGGAGGCCATCCGCAAGGTCCGCCCCGGGGCGCGGTTCTACCAGGCCTCCACGGCGGAGTTGTTCGGCAGCACCGGCGGCGCCCAGCGCAATGAGACCACCGCTTTCTATCCCAGGAGCCCCTACGCGGTCGCCAAGCTTTACTCCCACTGGATAACGGTGAACTACCGCCAGGTGTACGGCCTGCACGCCAGCTGCGGCATCCTGTTCAACCATGAAAGCCCGCTGCGCGGCGAGGAATTCGTGACCCGCAAGATAGCCGCCGCCGCGGCCCGCATTAAAAAGGGCCTGCAGGAAAAGGTCACGGTCGGGAATATGGAGTCCCGCCGGGACTGGGGCTATGCCAGGGAATACGTTGAGGGGATGTGGCTTATGCTGCAGCAGCCCAAAGCCGACGATTATATCCTGGCCACCGGCGAGACCCATACGGTGCGCGAATTCATAGAAGCCGCCTTCGCCGCCGCCGGGATCAGGCTTGCGTGGAAGGGGAAGGGCCTGGCCGAAAAAGGCCTGGACGCCAAAACCGGCAGGACGCTGGTGGAAGTTTCCAAAGAATTCTACAGGCAGGCCGAAGTCGACGAGCTGGTGGGAGACGCCTCGAAAGCCGGGAAAAAACTGGGCTGGGCGCCCGCGACTAAATTCAAGGACCTGGTGGCGCTTATGGTGGACGCGGAGCTCAAGCGCATCGGGAAAAAGAAGGTGATTTTATGAAAGCGGTAATCCTGGCCGGCGGCTCCGGCACGCGGCTTTGGCCTGTTTCGCGCTCTGGCCTGCCCAAGCAGTTCATCAAGCTTAACGGCGGGAAGTCCCTGCTCTGCCAGACGGTGGAAAGGCTTTCGGCGGTGGTCCCGCTGCGCGATATCTTCGTGATAACCAATGAGGATTACCAGTTCCATGTCCAGGCCGACCTCCGGTCCGTTTCCCCGGCCATCGAGAACAACGTGATCCTCGAGCCTGTCGGGCGGAATACCGCGCCGGCCATAGCGCTGGTCATGAAGTACTGTCTTGAAAAACTCAGGTGCAAAAATGAAGAAGTTATCTTCATCTGCCCCTCGGACCATATTATAGAGCCGGTGGAGAAATTCGCCAGGTACGCCCGGGCGGCGGAAACGGCCGCAAAGGCCGGCAGCATAGTCACCTTCGGCATAAAACCCAGCCGGCCGGAGACTGGCTATGGCTATATAAAAAAAAGCGGGAAGGGGCCCGGCGTCTGCAAGGTGGAGAAATTCGCCGAGAAGCCGGACCTGAAGACAGCGGAAAAATATCTGAGGGACGGGAATTATTACTGGAACTCCGGGATGTTCTCTTTTACCATAGCCACGATGCTGGCCGAATTCAAAGCCTACGCCCCGGAAATAAGCCGCAGGATGCCGCAGACCCTGGCTAAGATGACGGCCGATTTCAAGAATATGCCGTCCATCTCCATAGACTATGCGGTGATGGAGAAATCCAAAAAGGCCGCCGTCCTGCCCATAGACATACTCTGGTCCGACATAGGCTCCTGGGATTCGCTGCCTGAGGTCATAAAGCCGGACTCAGAGGGGAACGTTAAGGTAGGCGACGTGCTGGCCCTGGACACCAGGCGCACCATAGTGATGGGCGAGAGCCGCCTTATCTCCACCATAGGGTTGAAAGACCTGATAATCGTGGACACAGTGGACGCCCTGCTTATAGCAAAGCGCGGCCAGGCCCAGCGTGTGAAGGAAGTAGTGGAGATACTCAAGGAGCGCAAGCGCAAGGAAGTGGTGGAGCACACTACCACCTACCGCCCCTGGGGCAGCTATACCGTTCTCGAAGAGGGCCCGCGCTACAAGATCAAGCGCATAGTGGTGAAGCCCGCTCAAAAGCTGAGCCACCAGCTGCATTATCACCGCAGCGAGCACTGGATAATAGTGAAGGGCGCCGCCAAAGTGACCATAGGCAGGAAGACCTCCATGGTGCACGAGAACGAAAGCACCTATGTCCCCAAGTCCCTGGGCCACCGCCTGGAGAACCCCGGCAAAGTGCCGCTGGAGATGATAGAGGTGCAGAACGGGGAATACGTCGGAGAAGATGATATAGTCCGGTTTAATGATATCTACGGCAGAAAAAATAAATAATGGCGAATAAGAACGTTTATGTTGTGGCGGGGCCGAACGGCTCTGGTAAAACCACTTTTGCGCGGGAATTCCTGCCGAATTACGCGAAATGTCCGAATTTCGTGAACGCCGATCTGATAGCCCAGGGCTTGTCTCCTTTCGCGCCGCGGTCCGCCGCGATCAAAGCCGGGAGACTGGTGTTAAGCCGCATACACGAGTTCTCCAGGGACGGAGCGGACTTCGGATTTGAAACGACCTTGTCCGGGAAGACGCATCTAAGGCTGTTCCGCAGGCTGGAAGCCTGCGGGTATAAAGTGCATATCTTTTTTTTATGGGTTCCGGGCCCGGAACTTTCACTGCTGCGTATAAAGAACAGGGTCGCGGACGGCGGGCATAACGTGCCGGCCGCCGACGTCAGCCGCCGGTTTAACCGGTCGATCTGCAACTTCTTTCATGTTTACCAGCCGTTCACGCACAGCTGGATGCTTTTCGATAATTCCGGGGCTACTCCCGTTCTGGCCGCTAAAGGCGCCAACGGCAGCGTTACCATTGAAAATAACGGGGTTTACTCCGGGATCACCGGGAGGGTTTAGATATGAAAAAAAGACTGTCAATGCAGGATAAAGCCGAAGTCGCGATGAAAGTGGCCGTGCGGAAGGTGGTAGCGGAACATAAAAAAAACGGCCGCCCGCTTGCGATATGGAAGAACGGCCGCGCCGTAAACATTTCAGCCGATAAAATTTAAGGAGAAACCATGAAAGTTGTCATACTGGCGGGCGGCATGGGTACGCGGCTGAGCGAAGAGACGGACCTGAAGCCGAAGCCGATGACCGAGATAGGCGGGAAGCCGATGCTCTGGCATATCATGAAGATCTACTCGCATTACGGTTATAACGATTTTGTCCTGTGCCTGGGTTATAAAGGGTACATAATCAAGGAATATTTCGCCAACTATTTCCTGCACCAGGCCGACGTGACCATAGACATGAAGACCAATAAGATGGAAGTGCACCACCAGAAGGCCGAGCCTTGGAAGGTGACTATGATCGACACAGGCCTTAACACCATGACCGGCGGCCGAATAAAGCGCATACAAGAATACATCGGCAAGAACCCTTTTATGCTTACCTACGGAGATGGAGTGGCCGACGTGGACTTTAAAAAACTGGCCGCTTTCCATAAAAAAAAGGGGGGTCTGGCCACAATGACAGCGGTCCAGACTCTAAGCCGCTTCGGAGCGGTGGAGGTAGGTAAGGGCGCGCGCGTTGAATTCTTTATCGAAAAGCCTCACGGCGACGGCGCATGGATAAACGGTGGCTTCTTTGTGCTAGATCCGGAGATCTTCGATTATATCAAGGACGGAGACGCCACGATTTGGGAGCGCAAACCATTGGAGAAACTTGCCGCCGGCGGCCACCTCAGGGCTTACCAGCATACCGGCTTTTGGAAATGCATGGACACTTTGCGCGATAAGATTGAGTTTGAGAATATGTGGCAGTCAGGGCAGGCTCCCTGGAAAACATGGAAATAAAAAATTCCTGGTAAG
>CAMTWW010000302.1:0-4154 GCA_947085555.1 uncultured Elusimicrobia bacterium
AAATTTTTCGATTATACCTTCTGTGTTAACAGCGACGGCGGGAACAGCGGCGCTAATAACTTTACGCTGGCTCTTGTTGCTTGTTCCGGCTGCGCTATACCTGAGTTTGAGCTGAAACCCGAGTTTTTCATCTATAAACTCGGGGAAGCCATCGGATTCAAGGATATAGACCTGCCAGTCTTCCCGCTGTTTTCCGAGAAGTACCGCCTGACCGGGCCCGATGAAACCGCCATCCACCTTTTCTTCACACCCCAGCGAGCCGCCTGGTTCGAGCGGAACCTGGGCCTGTGGGTGCAGGCCGCTCCCGGGTATATTGTTATTTTCCGCCATGGGCGCCTGCCGGTAAATTCCTGGCAGAGTTTTATAGAAGAAGTAAAATCCTTCTCCGCCGAAGTTCTCGGGTAGGAAAAGCAAAAAAACCGTATCTTTCGCCTCATGGTGTTCGCCTCGTTATGGGGTTGACAAGTCAAGATATTTCCCTATAATATAAGCAGGAGCCGTAGATAAACTCTGGCAGCTGCCTGAAGTAGGACCAAAGGCCTATAGGCCACTGGGGCTTAGGGCCTTTGACTAAAGTCAACTAATGAGCGAGAATATTGATATGAAACGGGCTTTCCTTACTTTAGCGGTACTGGCCGCCCTGACCGTGGGCTTAAAAGCCCAGGGTGCTTCTTTCGACAGCCTGCTCTCTGAGCTGCCCCGCCCCTCCGCCGCTGAAGTGTCGGCCCCCGCCCTTGTAAACGCCGTTCCTCAGGCCCCCCCTGCCGCCGAACGCGAATGGCTGGTGCTGGTTTTTATAAGCGGCGTTAATGATCTGGGCATACTCGGCTACGCCAATAAAGATATAAACGAAATGGAGCAGGTCGGTTCCTCCGACAGAATGGCAGTGGTGGTGGAGTACGGCATACTCGGCATAAACGACGAGCCGGGCCGCAACCTGCAATTCCCGCGCGGCTCAAAGACCCTATATATAACCCGCGATGCGGACGCCTCAAAAATAACTTCGCCGGTCATTTATAACTCCAACGAAGCCGATATGGGCAGCGCGGCTAATTTAGTGCGCTTCGTGAAACGCGGCGTACGCAGATTTCCGGCTAAAAAAACCGCCGTAATACTTTGGGGTCACGGCAAGGGCCGCCTTGGCATCTCTGCCGACGACGTCAGCAGGAACCATATGGAAGTCGACAGGCTGGCTGCGGCGCTGGCGCTGATAAAAAACTCATTGGGCCGCAAGATAGACGTTTTTGCCACAGACTCCTGCCTTATGCAGACGGCCGCCGTGGCCTATGAATTAAAGGATTCAGCCGAAGTGATAGTGGGCTCGCAAGAAATAGTTCCCGGCGACGGCTACCCCTATACCGAACTGCTGGGCAGGCTCTCGGCCGACACCGGCATGGACGCGGAGACGCTCGGCCGGGCAATGGTGGATACCTACGGCGCCGGCTATCCAGCTGATGTCACGCTGTCGGCGCTCAGGACCTCGGCGCTGCCCGGCTTTGTGGGGGCTCTTAATAACTGGGTTACCGCTGTAAAAGCGGACCGGGCCGCTTTCGCCGCCGCCACGGACGCGGGCCTGGTGGCTTCCACCTCCCGGTTCTCTCAGAAGGAATCAAAAGACCTCTATGATTACCTTGAAAGGGTGGAGGCCGGCCTGACCGCCAGCCGGCCGGTTAAAGACGCCGGCGCGGCTTTAAGGGCTTATCTTTCATCCAGGTTGCTTGTTATACATAATGTGGCCAAACCGGCCAGGGACAAGGCATACACGCAGGCTCAGGGCCTGGCCATCTATATACCGGCTTCGCAGTACAATTCAGCCAACTATGAGAAGCTGGCCTTCGCCGCCGATTCTCTTTGGGATGATTTCCTGCTGGACATGATGAGGGAGAGGCTTAAATAATATGAAACCGGGGACCGCAAGAATAATGCGCCTGGCCGCTATAGCGGCGGGGCTGCTTTTTTGCGGCCTGGACGCCAGCGCCGGAATGACAGCCCAGGAGCGCCTAGAGGCCTATGAGATAGCCGTCTCGAGCGGCGACCCTGTAGCCGCCTCCGCCTTCCTTAAAGACGGCGAGGCCCGCGAGCTGGCAGAGGCCGAACCGCAGAAAGCGGCGGCCCTGCTGGGCAAGGCGGAGGCGCTGAAGGACCTGAAAGAATTGCTGGCCATGCCTTGGGACGACGCGAAAGCCAACCAGCTAAACCAGTCGCTTTCTATAAGGATAGATATAGACAGGCCCCTGCCAAAAATGGGGATAGGCCCCGAGCCGGAGAAACTTTTTGCCTGGCTGGCCAAATACCAGCCCTCCTACCCGGCCGCTAAAAAAACTGTTCTTAAGAAAGCCATAAGGCAGTGGGAAGTGGTTTTTGGGACCATGACGGACACCCGCTCTTTAAGCTGGGGTCAGGCCACCATGCGCGAAGGCAAAGCCGTAACCGTCACCAAAACCGCCTGGGAAGCCCTGGTGATACGCGAGCGCAACGCAGTTATAGAGAAGCTGATCCAGGCCGATCCGCAGTTCCTGATCTACAATGACGAGAGGCTGGCCGCCGTCAAGGGCGACATGGCCGTGGATGTGGCGGTGCGGGCGGTCATAAACTCCGGCGCGCTCACCCCCGTACAGTTGGCGCAGCTTTCAGGCAAGACTTTCACCGAGCAGGCTTACCTCCTGGGGAATTTATTCGACGGCAGTGACGTGAAAGTAGACCCAGCTTTGAAGGCCAAAATAAATTCGGCCCGCGGTTCCCTGCCGCAGGAAGTGCTGCCGACCCAGCAGCGCGAGCTCCTGGGCAGCATGCTCAATACCGCCGTGGCCAAAGAACTGGCCGGCACCAAGGCCGGCGACAGGGCGCTTGCCGCTTTCCCCGGCGGCCTGAAGATAAAAGTCGCCCCGCTTAGCGGCGGCTATTCCAGCTATGACGCGGCTTCCGGTTCCGTGATACTTGATTCCGAAACCATACAGCAGTATATGCGCATGAATGGCTATACCGCAGCCTCCCTGATGACCAGTCCCGCGCAGGTGGCCGAAATCGCCAAATATATGTCGCCCGCCGTGGTTTACGAGTCGGTCCATAAAACCCAATCCGACTGGGCCGCCAGGCAGGGCGTATATGCGCCGCGCGTACAGGAAGACGAAATAGAGGCGATGTCGCTGGAAGGCCTTTATACCACAGAGAAAATGCGCAAGGACGCGGAATTCGACCGTATATTCACTTCAAGCAGGGACTTTTCCGCTTACGCCTTCAAGACGCTTGAAACCGGCACCGAGTTCGAACAGAGCGGCTCCAAAAAATTCGCCGTCACGGTGCGCCAGCGCTACTTCTCCGGACTGCCCTCTCTGGACGCGGCCGCTTCCCAGGTGCTTGGGGCCGTGACGGAAGAACTGGACCGCCGCGCCGGTCTTTCTCCTTCCGGGAAAGCCGCCATAGATTCCACCGGCCTTAACTTGGATGAAGCGCTGGAGATGTCGCCCGCGGAACTTGCCGGCTCGGTGGGGGAGATACAAACCGCCGTTCTTGCTAAAATACAGGGAGACTTTTCCAGGCTGGGCGTTTACAAGAAACGTTATAACGCCGCCGAAATGGAAAACAGCAAAGCTCTTAAATCTCTGGAGGCCGGCGTACCGGCTAAAACCGCGGTGCCGCCCATAATATGAAAAATATAATTTTAGCCGTCTCAATGCTTTCCCTGCTGGCCGCCGCCTGTACCGGGGCGCAGGCCAAGGCTAAGGGCGTCCAGTTCAAGCCTTACTCCATGGATAACGGTTATTTTTCCTGCAGCGTGCCCGCTGACTGGGACGTAAACCGCGACCAGGAGAAGGATGAGCAGTACAAGATCTACGAGATACAACTGCTGGCCCCGGAAGCCGAAAAGGCGCCCACTTCCATTTTTGTTTCCTATTACGCCAAGGACAATGCGGATTTCAACGGCTATGAGAATTTTGTGAAGCGCAACTCCCGGAATGTGGCCGGGGAAACTAAAAATTCGTGGGAAGTTTACGAGCCGGCCAGGAATATAAAGCTTTCCGGCCACAAGGCCCTGCTGCTGGCGCGTGAGAGGGTGGTTTCTCTTCACCCCAAGAGCAAATCCGACGAGAGAGTCCAACTGAAAGAGAAACTTTATATCCTACCGGCCAAAGACGGCTTCTACGTGCTCCACT
>CAMTWW010000303.1:0-2209 GCA_947085555.1 uncultured Elusimicrobia bacterium
ACCCCCGTGCGCCGCCCGGATGCTCGACCACTCGTCCCCTCCGCCCCGCTCGCCCTATCTGGTCAGCCTGGCCGCCTCCCTGCTGCACCCCGACCGGTTCCACTTCGGTGCCGACGGCGCGGTCGGGGCGCTGGGCGAGGGCGTCATCGACTCGGAGTACGAGGACGAGACTGTACTCCATTCACTGGGCGAGGTCGGGGCGGAGAATATGGAACGATTGTGGCTGAGGGGCGGGTTCCCGCGCGCTTATCTCGCGCCGGATATGGGGGCGGCATCCCGCTGGCTTGACGGTTTTGTTTCCACATTCCTTGAGCGCGATCTCCCCCAGATGGGGATAAAGGTCCCCGCCGAGGCTTTGAGGCGGTTTTGGATGATGCTTGCGCATTACCACGGCCAGATCTGTAACTTCTCGGAGCTGGGCCGCGCTATGGATATTTCGCCGAACACGGCGCAATCATATATGGATATCCTCAGCGGATCTTTTATGCTCAGGGTGCTCCCGCCCTGGCACGAGAATCTAAAAAAGCGCCAGGTAAAAGCTCCCAAGGTCTACTTCAGGGACAGCGGGCTTTTACACCTCCTTCTCGGTGTGGAGACCATGCGCCAGCTTCGCTCGCTTCCGCGTTATGGCGCGGCCTGGGAGGGATTTGCGCTGGAACAGGCGCTGGCCAGGTATGGAGGGGATGATAGCTATTTCTGGTCAACACAGCGCGGCGCCGAGCTTGATCTGCTGCTGATCCGCGGCGGAAAGAAATATGGGTTCGAATTCAAGTCGTCCGAAGCGCCGCCAATGACGCGCTCCATGCACATCGCCATGGAGGATTTAAAACTTGATTCTTTGCTCGTTGTATACCCAGGAACGAAAGTCTATAAAATCCATGATAAGGTGACGGTTGTGCCGTTGAGTATGCTGTCAGACAGCAAGATTCGGCAGTATTATAATGTAAAATAAGTGTATGACGGATTCATGGCGTTTTCGTGACGAATGGCTGCTGCGGGAGCGGGTCGTACATAGCAGTTGTTTTTTGGTATTATTATAATCAGTATACTTTCTGGAGGGAAAATGAAAAGGGTACTTATAGCTGTTTTTGCCTGTTATATAGCCGGCGTCGCTGCGGCAGCGGACGCCCCCAAAGCCGCCGCCCCGAAGGCCTCCGGCCTGACCGAAGACCAGAAGGTCCTCTATTTCCTGGGCCAGGCCGTCAGCTCGAAGATCAAGCAGTTTGAATTCACCAGGGAAGAGTCCAAGTACATAATACAGGGCTTCTCCGAAGCGCTGGCCGGGCAGAAAAGCAAAACCGACGAGACCTACGGCATGAAGCTGAACGCCTACCTGGCCAAGAAGCAGGAAGCTGTTGTGGTCAAGCAGAAAGGCGCTTCCAAGCCCTTCCTCGACAAGATGGCCAGGGAGAAAGGCGCCGAGAAGCTCGCTTCCGGCGTTATCTACATCCCGGTCAAAGAAGGCGCCGGCGTTATGCCCAAGGCCGCAGATATGGTGAAAGTGCATTACCACGGGACTTTCCCGGACGGCAAGGTTTTTGATTCGTCGGTGGACCGCGGCACGCCGGCCGAGTTCCCTCTGAGCGGCGTGATCCCCTGCTGGACCGAGGGTGTGCAGAAGATCAAAGTGGGCGGCAAGGCCAGGCTGGTCTGCCCCTCCGACACCGCCTACGGCGACCAGGGCGCGGGCGGGGCCATTCCCGGCGGCGCGACTCTTATTTTTGAAGTGGAACTGCTCGAGATCCTGAAAGAGAGCCACATGGCTGAGCATACCGAAGAGACCGAAGCGGCTGTTGAGCCCGCAAAGCCCGCCGCAAAAGCCGCACCCAAAGCAGAAGTCAAGAAATAAGCTTTACAGGAGGAAATAATGAACGGAACCTTTGACATAGTACTTCTGCTGGCCCTGCCGGCTTCCGGCAAATCCGAAGTCAGGCGCTTCCTGGCCAACGTGGAACCCGAGCGGCTTAAGAACGACTTCCACATAGGCGCCAATCTGCAGCTCGACGACTTCCTCTACGTGCATATGATGCGCCGCGTCGACGACGAACTGGCTAAGCTCGGCATGGGCCGCCTGTTCTTCAAGGCAGGGGACAGGCCTTTCCAGGACACTAAAGACTGGGGTACGCTCATCCACCTCCTCAACGAGGATTACCGCGACCTGATGGGGAAGAACGTGGTGAAGACCGACGGCGCAGCGGACCTCCTGCTG
>CAMTWW010000304.1:0-7402 GCA_947085555.1 uncultured Elusimicrobia bacterium
CCTTAACCGCGGGCCTTCCGGGAATTTTAGTTTCGAAGACCAGCACCGCGCCCTTGTTGGGCACGGTCTCCACGCCCAGCTTGTCAGGGGTAGTGCCGCGGGAACGCGCAAAGCCGGCGGCCTGGGGGGTATAGTTCCCTTGCTCGTCCTTCAGCAGGCGGGCGGCGGGCCCATAGGATTTCTGCGCCTTCTCCTCGGTCCTGGCCGGAACTCCGGAAAGCCGGAGCACCAGGCGCTTATAAGTGCCGTAAGCCTCTATCCCTTCGCAGGGCAGATTGGCCGCGGCCAGCAGTTCGGCCGCGTATTTCTTCAGCTGCTCTTCGGCGGAAATGACGAAGCGGGCGGGGATATTCTCAATGCGGATCTCAAGCAGAGCGTCTCTCTTAAGCATTTGAAGGCTCCTTATTTTCCGAAGCTATGCTCGTGGCGCTTCGCCACTTTCTTGTGCCGTATCAATGGGCTATGCCCCTCAGACGGCCGAAGCTATGCTCGTGGCACCCCGCCACTATCTTGTGCCGTATCAATGGGCTATGCCCCTCAGACGGCCGAAGGCTCGTTTAGTTCTACATAGGCGGATGCGCAAGCCTTGGCTATGTCGCGGATGCGCTTTATCAGGACCGCGCGCTCGGAGACGGAGATGGCGCCGCGGGCGTCCAGGAGGTTGAAATTCTGCGAACATTTCATCACCAGGTCGAAGGCCGGCAGGTAATAGCCCTTGGCGGCCAGGCGGGGGATCTCTTTTTCCCAGCTGTCGAAATTGGACCGCAGGTTGGCTATGTCGGCTTCCTCGAAATTATAATGGGAGAACTGTTCCTCCTGGCCTTTATGCACCTCGCCGTAAGTCAGGCGGTCGGTCCACATGATGTCGAAGATGCGCTTCTTCTTCTGGACGAACATGGCCAGCCGTTCGAGACCATAGGTTATCTCCACGCTGACCGGGTTCAGCTCGTAGGAGGCCATCTGCTGGAAATAGGTGAACTGGGTAACTTCCATCCCGTCCAGCCATACCTCCCAGCCCACGCCGGAAGCGCCCAGGGTGGGGGATTCCCAATCGTCCTCTATCCAGCGGATGTCGTGCTCCGTATGGTCTATGCCCACCGCCTTCAGGGAATCGAGGTAGATCTGCTGGATATTCTCCAGCGGCGGCTTTATGATCACCTGGTACTGGTAGTACTTGCCCAGGCGGTTGGGGTTCTCGCCGAAGCGGCCGTCGCCGGGGCGGCGGCAGGGTTCGACATAGGCCACGCTGCCGGGCTTCGAGGTGAGCGAACCGAAGAAGGTGGCCGGGTTGAAAGTACCGGCGCCTTTTTCAAGGTCATAAGGCTGTATCAGGGCGCAGCCCTGCCTGGCCCAGTACTGGTTAAGTTTTAGAATATAATCCTGGAAATTCACTGTAGCCTCCGGGCGGTCCTTTTATTTGTGAATATTATACCTATTTAACGAAAGGCAGGGAGCGCAGATCTATCCCCAGATGTTCGCCGAAAAAGCGGCTGAAAAGCCCGTCTATGAAATCCGCAATGCCCTGGTCTTCCTTCAGCGCGCGGACGGCTAGCCAATTGCCGCCGTGCAGCGTTTCCCACAGCTCCGCCTCCGGCCCCGCGGCCGTCTCCCTGAAACCGAAGCCGGCCAGCTCGAGCGCGCGCAGGGTGAAAGAGCGGCGCAGCCAGAAAGCCGGGCCGTACTCGTCCAGGTCCTGCAGGGCGCCCAGGAGCAGTTCGTATTTCTCTGGGGCGGGACTTTGCGCCGGAGTGAGCTTGTTGACGACTTCGCAGTAGTGCTGGGCCAGGCAGAGGCGCTCCAGATCTTTTCTTATATTGCCGAAGACGCTCAGCGTCCGCCCGCCGGTGCAGACGGGAAAATTCGAGCCTTTCTTGAGGAAGAAGCGGTAATCGCCCCAGGTCAAAGCCTCGCTCAGGGCCCGCAGCTTGCCCTTGGCCAGGCGCACACTTTTGAAGTTGACCTCCAGCTTCCCGTGCTCCAGCGTGAACACAGTGACGATCCTGTCGCTCTCGCGCAGCTGCCGCCGCTGCAGCACAATCCCGTAATCACAAAAAATCATTAACTAAATTTTAGCACTTTCCTGCTTTGCTTTTTGGCGGCATTAATTATATAATTAGACACTATGCTACCTACATACAGACCAAATGTCCGGAAACGGGCGAAACATATCGGCTTCCGCGCAAAGATGAAAACGGCGGGCGGCAGGAAAACCCTCGCCCGCAGGCGCGCCAAAGGCCGCTGGCAGTTAATACCCATAAAACCCGCATAAATCGGCCCAGGCCGTACGGGTTTACACAGTGAAACAGTTCGCCTTTTCAAGAGCTTCGCGCCTGCGCCTCAAAAAAGAGTTTGAGGCCGTTTTCGCAGCCGGCAGAAAGACCGTCACCAAAGAGCTGGTGGCCTGGCATTCCCAGGGCGGCGACAAAGAGAAAAAAATAGGCCTCATGGTATCTAAAAAAACCGGCGGGGCGGTGAAGCGGAACAGGTTAAAAAGGCTTCTAAGGGAAGCGTTCAGGCTAAGCAGAAAAGAGTTAAAGGAAGGTACGCGCCTTATCATCTATCCCAAAGCGGGCTGCGCCATGAAGAACCTGGCACAGGCCCGCCAGGAGCTGGACACGCTCCGGCAGAAGGCGCGCCTCAATGATGACAGTAAATAAAACCGGATTATCCCGAATCCCGCTTGCGGGATTCCCCGCGACAGCGGGTTGCGGACCCAGCGCTATACGCGCCCGGTCCGCAAGGGTGTATGCCGCGCGTAAAGCGCCCGCGCTATGCGCGGGGAAAGTTTCAGCTGAAACTTTCCGGCCGGGAAATCTTAAATCACTGGCGCTTCTTACGTTGCGCTCGGCATACAGGACTTTCAGGCCGGCCCTAGGGCCCGGCACCTGCAGGTTTGAACCCTCCTGTTCCGACTACGCGTTCCAGGCGCTGGACAAACACGGGATTTTTAAAGGGACCAGGATGGCAGCAGGCCGCCTGTCCCGCTGTCGTCCTTTCTCTCCGGGCGGTTACGACCCGGTGCCCTGAACCCCGAAGAAGCCTTCCGCAGCAGCGTCGCGGGAGGTTAAATGCAGAAAAATCTTGTACTTGCGGTAGTCCTTTCCTCGCTGGTCTATATCGGCTGGTACTCCTTTATGGAGAAAAAGCTCCAGCCGCAAAAAACCCAGGCGGCCCGGCAGCAGGCCGCAGCCTCCGGAACTCCGGCGCCTTCAGCGGCTTCCCCCGCACAGGCCGCGGCGGCCATGCCCGTCAGCGCCGAGCTGAAAAAAGAAACCATCTCCATAAAAGCCGGCAAGGCCGAGTTCGTATTCTACACCGGCGCCGCTGCGATGAAAAGCGTGGTTTACCAGGGCCCGGTGGCCCCGGTAGAGCTCATCCCCGACCAGGAAACCGGCTTTTTCGCCTCTTCACTGCCGGGGATTTTCACGCTCAAGTCAAAAACCCGGGACTCGCTGGAGTTCGAGGCCAGCCCCCCCGGCCTGTTGATCACTAAGAAATTCACCTTCTCCGCGGATAACTCCCTTAACTCCCTGGCGGTAACCGCGGTCAACACCTCCTATACCGCGCAGCTGCTGCCGGCCTGGGAGCTTTCAATGGGCCCCGGCCTCGGCACTGTTAAAAGCGAGGAAAAGGAAAACCCCGACCTCTGGAAAGCGGTTTACACCTACAAGGAAGAAGGACTCAAGCATCCCACGCTTAAAAACCTGGAGGACCTGAAGGGCGAGCCGGCCCGCGCGGAGTGGGTCTGGGCGGGCCTAGATAACCGCTATTTCCTCGCCGCCATTACCGGCGAGGGGCTCTCCGGGGTCAGGCCAGTGCGCAGGGAGGCCCTCGTAAAGGATGATAAAGCTCCCCTGCTGGCTTTCCCCGTGCCCGCAACGGAATTGAAGGCGGGGGAAAAGCGCGCCTGGGAAACGCAGTTCTATATGGGCCCCAAGGATTATGCCAGGCTGCAAGCCCTGGGCCACGGCCTGGACCGCTCCGTGGATTTCGGCTTTTTCGCGCCGCTGGCCAAACTGGCTGATTCCTCGATAGTCTATTTTTACAAGATCACCGGCAACTACGGCGCGGCCATCATAATTCTCAGCGTGATAATACAGATTTTCCTGACGCCGCTCAGCTTCAAGAGCTACAAGGCCATGGCGGTCATGAAGAAGATACAGCCGGAGATGCAGGCGATACAGAAGAAATATAAGGAAGACCCCAAGCGCATGAACACCGAGGTCATGGACCTCTACAAGCGGCACGGCACTAACCCGCTCGGCGGCTGCCTGCCCATGCTGCTCCAGATCCCGGTCTTCTTCGCGCTGTTCACCGCCCTGCGCGAATCCTGGGCGCTGCACGGCGCGCCTTTCGTGTTCTGGATAAAGGACCTCTCGGCAAAAGACCCCTTCTATGTGCTGCCCATAGTAATGGGCGGCATAATGTTCCTGCAGCAGCACCTCAGCCCGCAAACCTCGGACCCCGCGCAGGCCGCCATGATGAAGTGGATGCCCGTCATTTTCACCTTCATGTTCCTGACCTTCCCGTCGGGGCTGGTGCTTTACTGGCTGGTCAACAGCACCTGGGGCTTCGCGCAGACCATGTACCTGCAGAAGACGATGAAGTAGCCGGCTTTATTAACTGAAAGACTAGGAGACACTCACAATGAGAGAAACAAAGACAGAAGCTAAAACGATACAGGATGCCGTTGAAAAGGGCCTTGCGGAACTGGGCCTCCGGCGCGACCAGGTGGAAGTAGTGGTGGTAAGCGAAGGCACGAAGGGTTTCCTCGGCTTCGGCTCGAAGAAAGCCTGCGTTATTTTGAGGGAGAAGCACTGGCCCGGCGGCCGCGGCGGCGAAGAATCCCGGGACCGCGGACCTAGGCGCGACGGCCGCGGGCCCAGGCGCGACGGCAGGGGAGGCGGACCCAGGCGCGACGGTCGCGGGCCCGCCCCCAGCCGCGACAGCCGCCCCGCTTCAGCCGCCCCCAGGCGCCCCGGCCGCTACGGCTACGAAGACGCCAGGCTGCCGCCGCCGGAAGAGTCCCGCGGCGAGCGCAATGAGCACAGCGCGCCCGAAGGACAATCCAGCGAAAACAGGCGCCCCTCGCGCGAAGACCGCCCTGCGCGCGAAGACAGGCACAGAACCGACCGCGTCTACAAAGAAGAACCCCTCGGAGCGGATTATATCGCCATGCAGCCGGCGCAGGACCCGGTCGAGCACGCCAAGACGGCGCTGCTTAAAATGCTCTCGCTGCTGGGCATGCAGGCGACAGTCACGGAAGCCCGCCTGGACCAGCCGGAAAACCTGCTGTTCATACGCTTCGACTGCGCCGATTCGTCCGTTTTCACGGAAGATAACGGCCGCGGCCTGCAGTCCCTACAGTTCGTGCTCAACTCGATAGTCAGCCGCAAGCGCGAGCCGCACCTGGCCCTGCGCCTGGACACCGGCGGCTACTGGGACAGCAAGGAAAAAGAGATCTCCGCCCGCGTGGAAGAAGCCGTGACCGACGTAAGGAACACCGGCAGGCCCAACCGCCTGGACCCGATGCCCGCCTCCATGCGCAAGATCGTGCACAACCTGATAAAGACCAAGTACCCGGACATGGAAACCGCGTCGGAAGGCGAAGGCCGCTGGCGCAAGGTCGTGATCCACAAGCTGGAGAGGACCGACGCCGCTCCGCAGCAGCCTGCTGAACAGCCGGTCCAGCAGCCCGCCGAGCAGCCTGCCCAGCAGTCCGCTGAAGCCGCCGCCCAGCCGGTAGAGCAGACCACCGAGCAGAAGTAAGAAGCTCGCTCAACCCGGCGTGACGGCGCTTGCGCAGTCACGCCGTTTGTTTTTGAGGAGAGGCATGAAACTGCCGGAAACAAGCGACACCATAGTTGCACATGCCACCCCCCCAGGCGCGGGCGCGCTGGCCGTTATACGCATTTCCGGCCCGGCAGCCTTCCACGCCGCCTCCTCTTTCCTTTCACCCGCCCCGCGCGGCCTCCATGCCGCCGCCAGGCTCCTTTCGGTAAAGAACGGCTCCGCCTTGGTGGACAGGGCCGTGGTCGTTTGTTACCGCGGCCCGGCCAGCTACACGGGAGAGGACACCGTTGAAATTTCCTGCCACGGCTCTCCTTATATAGTAAGGACCATCCTGAACCTGGCCGTAAAGAACGGGGTCAGGCCGGCGGAACCGGGTGAATTCACCCTGCGCGCTTTCCTCAACGGGAAGATGGATCTGGCCCAGGCCGAAGCTGTCGGGGAACTTATAGCCGCCTCCTCGGCCGGAGCACACCGCGCGGCCATCACGCAGACCGAGGGCCGCCTCTCGGCGGAGGTACGAGATATCAGGACGACCCTTGTAGAACTTCTGGCCGAAATAGAAGCCCGCCTGGACGATTCTTACGGGGAAGTCCCCGCGCTGGAGGCCATTGTTTTCTCGCGCCTGACGGCCGCCGCCAAAAAAAAAGCCCTTTCGCTGGCTTCCGGCTTCGAGGCCGGGCGGGGGATACGCGAGGGTGTAAAAGTGGTCATAGCCGGCGCGCCCAACTCCGGGAAATCCTCTCTCCTTAACTCCCTGCTCGGCTATGACCGCGCCATGGTCTCGCCCCGGTCCGGCACCACGCGCGACACACTTGAGGCGCAGCTGGACATAAACGGCTTCTCCGTTATTTTCACGGACACCGCCGGGCTTAACACGCGCGCCCGTTCGCCGCTGGAGCGGGAAGGCGTCAAACGCGCGGAAAAGGCCATAGCGGGGGCCGACGCCGTGGTGCTGGTGAAAGACCGCTCTATATGCGAGACCCCCGGCGACCGCCGGGCCGAAAAGGAAATAGCGCGCCTCGCCCTTAAAGGAACCAGGCTTATCCGCGTCCTGAACAAAGCGGACCTCCCCGCAAAAAGAGGACGCCCGGCGGCGGGCTGCCTGAAAGTCTCCGCCAGGACCGGGGCAGGCCTGCCCGCCCTTAAGGCCGCCCTGGTGGCCGAACAGAGAAAAGTTTTCCGCGACGGGGCGCAGGCTGTGGTTACTTCCGCAAGGCATTTCGCGGCGCTCTCCGCCGCGGCCGCGGAGCTGGCCGGCCTGGAAGCGCTTTTAAAGAAAGCTCCGCCGCCGCTGGAGCTGGCCGCCGAGCAGCTGCGCGGCGCGCTGGAGGCCCTTGCCTCCCTGCTCGGCGAAACCACCCCGGAAGAAGTGCTGGGGAGCATCTTCAAGAATTTTTGCATCGGGAAATAGCAACAATAGGATATTGACAATCATATAGCGAATATTGTAAATTTAGTCTACTAGCTAAATTTATATAATATTATAAACAGTGGTAAATATGAAACAACCTATCCTTAATCCGTTCAGGCCCGGGGCCGGGCATCCGCCACCGTATCTTGCCGGTCGTGAAGAAGAAAAGCGGGAATTTCTCCGCCTCCTGGACCAGGA
>CAMTWW010000305.1:0-8706 GCA_947085555.1 uncultured Elusimicrobia bacterium
AGTCGGAGGAGTTGCGCGGCCGCTGGGCCTCCGTGGAGGGGGAACTGTGGCAGTTGCGCCAGGAGCAATTGGCCAAGCAGCAGGAATTCGAGCGCGTCTACGGTGCCCGCCTGGAAGAGGAAAAGAAAAGATTCGCGGAAGAAGCCGCCGTCCAGAAGAACAACCTGGAGGAGACCTACCGCAACCGCGTGGAGGAGCTCGAGAAACGCGAGCACTTCTCCAGCGAGGAGATGAAGAAGCAGGAGGCCGTGCTTAAGTGGGCCAGGGACAGCTGGCAGAAGGACACCGACGAGCGCGAGCGCGCCCTGAAACACAAAGATCTAGAGATAGATAAAAAGATTCTGGAAAAAAACCAGGAAATCGACGATTATAAAGTAAGGGTTTCCCTTTACGATAAGCAGCTGAAAGAATTCCCCGAGGCCATGAAGCGCCGCGACGAGGACCTTAACCGCTACAAGGACGCCATCGGGAGCCTCGAGAGCGTCATCCGCACCCTGGAGACGGAGAAGAAGAACCAGCAGGCGGACTATGAATCCCGCCTGGCCAAGGCCGGGGACTCCATCGAGACCGAGCGCAACCGCTACCGTGAGATCGAGTCCGAGATCCCCAAGCGGCTCAAGATCGCCATCGAGCACGAGCGCAACCGCTACGCCGAGAAGCTGCAGGAGATAGAGCACGGCTACCGCGAGGACCTGGGCAAGCGCCAGGACGAGGTGGAATACCTGCAGCGCAACCTGCGCACTTTCGAGGAGACCATCAAGACCCTGCAGGCCGAGCGCGAGGCTTTCGCGCACAAGGTCGAGCAGATGCAGACCCAGTACAACGTCAAGCTGGAGGAATTCTCCTTCCGCGAGAAGCAGCTGCAGTCCGAGTACGACGTGCGCCTCAAGGTGGAGATGGAGAAGCATACCGCGGCGCTGCGCTCCGAGATAGAGACCGCCGGCCGCATCTACGAGGACAGCCTCCGCCTGAAGGTGGAGGAGATCTCCCACCTGCGCCGGGATATTGACGAACTTTCAAAAGAGAAGACCGCCGGCAAGGAACAGCAGGCCGCCCTGCGCCGTGAGCTGGAGGCCGCCGAAGCCCGCTCCTCCGCAGACCAGGGCTCCCTGCGCGCCAGGCTCAAGTCGGAGTACGATCAGAAGCTGGCCGACGAATCCGTACATTCGGAAAAGCGCCACTCCGCGGAAAAGCAGAAATTCGTGGACGAGCTTGAAGGCCGCAAATCGGAATTCCTGGCCGAGGTCTCGCGCAAGGACGAGGATATAAACGCCCTGCGCCTGACGATACAGAAAGCCGGCGAGGAGCTAAGGATGCAGCGCCAGAAAGCGGGGGAGGAGCAGAAAGCGGCCGTGGCCGAGGAGCGCGCCCGCTCCGCCGCCGAGCTCGACGACAGGTCTTCCCGCATGGCCGCGACTATCGCGCTCCGCGACGAGAAGATAGCCGAGCTGGTAAAGGCGCTTGACGCCTCCAGGATAGAGCGGGAGGAGACGGTGCTGCTGGAGCGCGAGCGCCTGCAGCGCCTCTACACCGAGAAGGAAAAGGCCATAGACGACGAGCTGGCGGCCCGCGACTCCGAGCTGCTGCGTGTCCGCGAGGCCCTGGTAAAGACCACCGCAGAAAAGGACGGCCTTGCCGCCGCCCACCTGGCCGAGAAGCGCGCCCTAGACGAAAAGATCGCCGCGCTCGCCCTGCGTCTCTCCGAAGAGGAAGCCGGGGCCGGCGTTAAGCTGGACGCCGCGCTCAAGCGCGAGGCCGACCGCTACGGCGAGATCATAGAGCGCAAGAACCGGGAGCTGGAAGCCGCCGCCCAGCTGCGCCAGTCCCAGGACGAGACTTACCGGAAGACCCTGGCCGACTTCCGCACCAACCTTGCCGATACGCTCGGCAAGTTCGAGAGTTTGAAAAGCATCGCCGAGGAGCGCCAGTCGCACCTTTCCGTGCTGCAGATAGAGCTGGCGCAGGAAAAGAAGCAGGCCGCCGACCAGATCGCTTCGCTTTCCGCCAGGCTTTCCGATAAGGAAAAGCATCACCGCGACCTCCTCGTGGAATACGAAGACTTTAAAGAGGCTTTCGAGGAAGAAGTGAAGGCGGGGGAACGGAGATATAACGACGCTCTGCTCAAGCTGCGCGGCGCCGAGGAGCAGAAAGCCGCCAGGGATAAGCAGATAGAGGCGCTGAAGCGCGACGGGGAACTGCTCCGCGCCGAGAACCAGCGCCGCGACCACGAGGCGGTGGAACTGAAAACCGCCGCCGCCAAGCAGATTGAGAACGAGCGCCGCGAGCTGCACGCCGCCGGCGAGCGCCGCGCCCACGAATACGCCCAGAAGGAGAAGGCGCTGCTGGCCGAGATCTCCTCGCTGCGCGATATCTTCAATTCCAAGGACCTGCTCCTTGAGAAGCACAAGGTCCAGTTCGAGGAAGTGCGCAACAGCGCCGAGCGCCTGAAAGCTATGCTGGAAGAGGAGCGCGCCAAGCAGGCCGAGAACGACACGGCCAGGCGCGCGGCGCTGGAGAGCGTGGAGAGCGCTTTCGAGGCGGAGAGGAACAAGCGCGAGGCCGCCGAAGCCGCCGCCCAGTCCGCCATTTCCGCGCTGCGCGAGAAGACCGCCGAGTTCTCAGGTCAGCGCACCGAGCTCGAAGACCTCATACGCTCCGTCGAGCGCCTGAAAGGCTCCCTCGGGGATGAGCACAAAAAGCGCTCGGAGGCCGAAGCCGCCGCGATAGCCGCCAATTCCACCCTCCGGGAGAAAACGGTGGAGTTCTCAGGTCAGCGCACAGAACTTGAAGGCCTTATCCGTTCCGTGGAGCACCTGAAAACCTCCTTTGAAGAGGAGCGCAGGAAGCGCGCCGAGGCCGAGGCAGTAGCCGAAAAATCCGGCCTGGAGCTGCGCGACAAGGCCGAGGAGTCCCTGGAGCGCCGCTCCGAAATAGAGTCACTGAGGCATGCCGTGGAGCGCCTGAAGGCCGCTTTCGCCGACGAGCGCAAGAAGCGGGTGGACGCGGAACTGCTCGCCGAGACCTCCCATTCCGCGCTGCGCGAGAAGGCGGACCAGGAGTCGGGCCGGAAGTCGGAAGTTGACAGCATGAAGAACGCCCTGGCCCATGTGAAAGCGGCGCTGGAGGAAGAGAAACGCAAACGCTCGGAAGCCGAGCTTTCCGCCGCTGGCGCCGAGGAGCAGAAAGCCGCACGGGACAAGCAGATAGACGCGCTGAAGCGCGACGGCGAACTGCTGCGCGCCGAGAACCTGCGCAGAGACCGCGAGGCGGCCGAGTTGAAAACCGCTGCCGCCAAGCAGATTGAGAACGAGCGCCGCGAACTGCACGCGACCGGCGAGCGCCGCGCCCACGAATACACCCAGAGGGAGAAGGCCCTGCTGGCCGAGGTCTCCTCGCTGCAGAATATCTTTAATTCCAAGGACCTGCTGCTGGAGAAGCATAAGGTCCAGTACGAGGAAGCGCGCAACAACTCCGAGCGCCTGAAAGCTATGCTCGAAGAGGAGCGCGCCAAGCAGGCCGAGAACGACACGGCCCGGCGCGCGGCGCTGGAGAGCGTGGAGAGCGCTTTCGAGGCGGAGAGGAACAAGCGGGAGGCGGCCGAGGCCGCCGCGCAGGCGGCCATTTCAACGCTGCGCGAAAAGACTTCAGAATTCTTAGGTCAGCGCTCCGAGCTCGAAGGCCTTATCCGTTCCGTCGAGTGCCTGAAAGTTTCTTTCGGGGAAGAGCATAAAAAACGCGCGGAGGCCGAAGCTATAGCCGAAAAATCCGGCCTGGCGCTGCGCGACAAGGCCGAGGAGTCCCTGGAGCACCGCTCCGAAATAGAGGCCCTGAGGCATGCCGTTGAGCGCCTGAAGGCCGCTTTCGCCGGCGAGCATAAAAAGCGGGTGGACGCGGAACTGCTCGCCGAGACCTCCCATTCCGCGCTGCGCGAGAAGGAGGACCAGGAGCCGGGTAGGAAAGTCGAAGTGGAAAGCATGAAGAACGCGGTTGACCGCCTGAAGGCCGCCCTTGACGAGGAGAAGCGCAAACGCTCGGAAGCCGAACTTTCCGCCGCCACTTCCCGCTCCATGCTCAACGAAAAAACCGAGGAAGCCATGGGGCGCGGCTCCGAGATCGCGGCCCTGAAGCACGGCATTGACCGCCTGAAGCACGCTTTCGAGGAAGAGCGGTCCAAGCGGGTCGAGAGCGAACTCCTCGCCCAGACCGCCCATTCGGCCCTGCGCGAAAAGCAGGAAGAATTTATCCGCACCCAGAAACTTGTGGAACAGCTCAAGGATAAGTTCCGGCTATGGAAGAGCAAGTAAGCCAGATAAGCGACTTGGAAGGTCTCAATTCCGAGCTTGAAGGATTCCTCTCCGACCTGCACGGCCGCCAGGAATCCATGTCCGCGCGCGTAAAAATCCTCGAGGAGGAACTCGCAGGGGCACGCGAGACGGCAGCCGCCGCCATGGACCGCATGACGCAGCGGGAGGCTTCCCTTTCCTCGGCGGTGGAGCAGTTGCGCGCTTCCCTCAATACCGAAAACTCCAGGGTCTCGGCCCTGTCCCAGGAACGGGAGAGCCTCTCCCGCCAGCTGCAGGTGATCTCCGCCAGGCTCGAGGATACGAAAGCCGCCGCGGCGGAAAAGGAAGAACTGCTGAAGGCGGCCCGCGCGGCGGTTAAGGAAGAGTCGGCGAGGTCCTCCGCGGCCATAGAGTCCCTGCGGGGTTCCCTGCTCAACGAAGGCTCGCGGGCCGCGGTCCTGGCCGCTGAGCGGGACGGCCTGCTCCGCCAGGTGGAGGAGATCTCGACCCGTCTCAAAGACGCGAAAGCCGCCTGCGCCGAAAAGGACGAACAGCTCAAAGAAGCCCGGGCTTTCTCCAAGCAGGACGCGGCCAGGGCCGCCGCCGCCGCCGAGGAACTGCGCGCCTCACTGAATAACGAAAGTTCCAGGGCTTCCGCACTGGGCACGGAGCGGGAAACGCTGCTCCGCCAGCTTGCCGTGCTCTCCGACCGCCTGGAAGAAGCGAAAGCTTCAGCGGCGGAGAAAGAAAACCTGCTCAAGGAGGCCCGCGCTTCGGCCAAGCAGGACGCCGCCAAAGCCGCCGCGGCCACCGAAGAGCTGCGCGCGGCCCTGAATAATGAAAATTCCAGGGCTTCCTCCATCGCTTTGGAGCGCGAGGACCTGGCCCGCAGGCTCCAGTCGCTTACCGAGCTGCTGGACGAGGCGAAAAGCGCCCTGGCCGAGAAAGACGCTTTAATGAAAGAGGCCCGCGCGGCCGCTAGGGAAAAGGCGGGCGAGCTGTCGGCGGTGATAGACCAGCTGCGCGCTTCCGTGGAAGAGGGAGGCGCGAAGGTGTCGGCCCTGATCTCGGAGCGGGACGGCCTGCTCGGCAGGCTCAGCGAATCAGCCGCTTTGCTCGGCGAGGAAAAAGAAGCCTCCTCCAAAAAAGACGCTTTACTGGACGAAACACGGGCGGCCGCCAAAGCCCGTGCCGCTGAGCTGTCCGCCGCTATAGACCAGTTAAAGGCCTCCCTGCGCGACGAAAGCGCCAAGGTCGAAGTCCTGGTCCTGGAGCGCGACGGCCTGCTGCGGAAGCTGGAGCTGGAAGTGCGCAGCCTGGAGGCGGAAAAAGCCAGGTCCTCGGAAAGGGAACTGCTCCTAAACAGGGCCCGCTCCGCCCTGAAGGATAAAGAAGACGAGATCGGGAAGATGCTGCGCGGCGCCGAGGAGCTGAAGGCCGACCTGGCGCTGGAACGCGCGAACGTCAAAGACCGCGAAGCCCAGTTACAGAAAGCTTTTAAGATGACGGAAGCGGTGGAGCGCAGGCTGGAACTGGCCGTGCAGGAAAACACACGCTCCGAGGAGGGGTACCTCCTTAAGGTGGAGCTGGTCAAGAAGGAACTGCACGAGCAGGCCAGGCGCACCGGCGAAGTGGAGAGGAAGCTGGCCGCGGCCGGGGCCCGGCTCGAGGATGCCATCGACGAGGTCTCCAAAAAGGAGAAAATGCTGGCCGAGGCCAACGCCGCCCTCGCCGAAAAGGACGCCCAGTTTAAGGAAGCCAACCAGCAGCTCAAGGCGCTGACCAGGGAATTTTCCGAAGTTAAAAGCGGCAGCGGCCAGGAGAATCTCCAGCGCGCCAGGGAGATGGCCGCCTCCATGGCGGCCCGCGTGGAAGAGCTGGAGAACGCGATGTCCGAGGCGGCGGCCCGCAGCCTGGAAAAATTCCGCGCTTCCCAGACGGAGTTGAGCGGCGCCAAAACGGCGCTGCGCGTCAGGGAAGAAGAGAACGCGGGGCTCAAGGCCAGGGAAAGCTCGCTTTTGGGGGAACTGTCGGACGCCGAGGAAAAATGGAAGCTGGCGTCGGCGCAGCTGCATAACGCTATCTCCAGGCTCAGGAACGCCGAGAACGAGAACGAGATAGCGCTCGGCCGGCTTAAATCCGTAGAGGAGGAAAGGAATAAATTCCGCGCGGCCGCCATAAAAGCTGAAACGGCCTCCGCCTCCATGGCCGCGCAGGAATCCCTGGCCCGCGACGGCGAGGCCTCCGGCCTTATGGCCGCCCTGGAGGAGCAGGCGGCGATGTACACCGCCATGCTGCGCAAATACGACGATATCGTGCTGCTCAATGAAACGCTGGCCCGCGAGAAGGCCGGCGATAAGGCGGAGGCCGCCTCCCTGCGCGAAGCGCTGAAGGCCGCGCAGGCGGCGGCTGAAACGGAGTCGGGGGAAAAACGCGGGGTGCGGTCGGACCTGGCCGAGAAGCTGCGCGCCGCCGAAGCGCGCTTCAAGAAAAAAGAGGACGAGCTGGAGGAAGCCTGCGCCATCGCCAAGGCGGCCGGCGCCGAAGCTGTTTCGCTGCGCGCCCGCCTGCAGGAAACGGCGGCTGCGGCGGCCGGAGAGGCTGAGGCGGAAAGGGCCCGCTACGCCGCGCTTTCCGAGAAAATGCACAACGCGGACGCGCTGCTGAGAAAAAAGGAATTTGAGCTGGATGAATCCCGTGGCGCCCTTTTTGCGCTGGAGAACGAATGCTCCCTGTTGCGTCAAAGCCGCGCGGCGCTCAGGGAAAAATATTCCCACGAGATCCATGCCGAAAACGAGCTGCTGAAAGAGGCGCGGGGTAGGGTGGTGGAAAGAGATTCCTTCATAGCGCAGCTCGCGGTAACCGAGGAGGAGCTGAAAAAGGAGACCGAGGCCCTCAAAAAGGAAAAACAGAACCTGCTTTCGCTGATGCGCAAAAAGTCCGCCGCTCCGGCCCATTCTGCCGAGGTTTCCAGAGCGGAGCGCCTGCTGGCGGATAAAGAAAGCTGCCTTGTGAAACTGCGCGCCGAGCTGGAAAAGACCAAGGCGGAAAAAGCCGGGCTGCAGGGCACGGAAAAAAAGCTCCGCGAGGAGATGAAGGCCAAGCCCTACCGCGCTATGCTGCGCGAGGCGGAGGAGAAGCTGCTGATCAAGGAGAAGCTGCTGACCGAAATGAACTCGCACATGGATAAGATCGGCAGGGATTTTGCGGAGCTCAGTGGCCGCGGTCAGTCCGCCGGGGCGCCCGGCTATTTGCCGGATTTCGAGGAGCTGGTGGCCGGGCTGGGTCACCAGGTGGCCAATTCTATCAGCATCATACGCAGCCACGCCGAATTCTGCGCGGAAGCCCCCCAGGCGGAGGGCGTCAGCGAGTCTTTGGACGTGATAGTACGCAATATCGTGAATCTGCAGAAGAAGATAGACACAATAATGAACTTCTCCAGGCCGATTATCCCGCAGCGCTCCCCCGAGCGCCTTGCCGCTGTGCTTTCCGAAGTGCTGGACGGGCTCCGCGCTTCCGGCCGCCTGGAGAACATCAAGGTGGGCCTGAAAGGCGGGGAGAACCTCAAACCGGTCAGCCTGGACCGTGTGCGCTTCGCCTCCGCGCTGGAGCAGCTCCTCCTTAACGCCTTGGAGGCTATGCCGGGCGGCGGGGAGTTGACAATTTCGCTTTCCGACGGCGGCGGCAAACAATACCTTAAAGTAGCCGATACCGGCGAGGGGGTTGAAAAGAAAAACCTGGCCGCTGTTTTTCACCCATTCTTTACCACACGCCCCGGCAAGATGGGGCTTGGTCTTACCCTCGCGCGCAACGTGGCCAGGGCCCACGGCGGCACGCTGGAGCTTTTAAGCGAACCCGGAAAGGGCGCCAGAGCGGTGCTTGAATTGCCTGAGATTTAAGAAACTGCTTATCAATGGAGCGTGGCTAGCGCTTAAGAATAAAGAGGCCGAAATTGGTAAGATGTAGCGGAGCGCTGAGTAACTGAAGGAGGTTTGAGCGCAGGCTGGATACGGTCGCGCAGGAAAATTACCGGGTAGAGGAGGGTTTTGTGGCTAAAATAGAATTGACTAAAAACGAGTCGCATGAGCAGGGCAAGCGTACAGCGGCGACTGAACAAAAACTGGCCGAGGCCAAATCCGCCCTTGCCGAAAAAGACGAGCAGCTTAAGGCCGCCAACCTCAAATTGAAGGAACTGGCCAAAGAATTTTCCGAAATTAAAACCGGCAGCGGCCATGAAACCGCCCTGCGCGCAAGGGATCTGGCTGCCTCCATGGTGTCCCGTGTGGCGGAACTGGAGGCTTCCAGGGCGGAAACTTCGGCCCGCAACCTTGAGAAATTCCAGGCTTACCAGGTTGAACTTAACAGCGCCAAAGCCGTGTTGCGCTCCAGGGAAGAGGAAAACGCCGTGCTTAAAGCCAGGGAA
>CAMTWW010000306.1:0-2636 GCA_947085555.1 uncultured Elusimicrobia bacterium
GCGGCCTCGCCGCCCACGGCGTCCGACGGTTTAAAATATAGTTTGTAGAGATTATCGTTCAGCGTAAGGGCGGAGGGCTGGGCGGCGTAATTGTTGCCTATATCCTCCCAGGCCCAGGAGCCCGGCTGCACGCTCTCGAAAGCCGAATCGTCGCCGACCACCGAGCCGTTCACGACGCTTATCCCGGCCGCTTTTATAGCCGCCGTCCAGGCCTTGAAAACCTCTTCCAGCGGCGCGGCCTCTTTAACGAGCTGCGAACCGAGCGAAGCGTCCCCGGCGCCGGTGATGTAGATATTCCCGTTAAGGAACCCGTTAGAGATAGCGCCGTCGTAATAAAGGCGGGTAGAAACGGTCTTTTCCGGGCCCAGCTTCTCCAGCGCCGCGGCCGTCACCAGCACTTTCAGTATGCTGGCTGGAACCAGGTTAAGCCGGGGGTTGCGTTCAGCTATGGTCTTGCCGGACGCCGCGTCCTTGACGCTGAGCCCCCAGGCCGCGTTCCTGATGCCCGGCGCCGCGGCTATTTCATTGATTTTTCTCTCAAGCGGACCAGCGTGAAGGCTGCAAGCGGTCAAGAGGAGAAAAGCGGCAGCCAGACAGATTTTCATCAGGAAAAGTATAGCAAATCGAAAAAATGCTAGCCTATGGCTGTGCTGTACCGGGATAACTTATTATTCTTATGAAACGCTTCCTCGCCCTTGCCGCCGCGCTGGTCCTTGCGCCCGCTTTAGTCCGCGCCGGGGAGGCGCCGGAAAAGAAAACCACCGTCGAAATAGAACTGGACCCGTATTATTCCGCTATAGGCGTCTACAACAGCCTCACCGGCAAGCCCATCCCGCACCTGCAAGTGGAATCCGAGCTGGAGATCTACAAGGAACTGCTCATCAGGTTCTACAAACCCCGCTCCCTGATAATAGAGGCCAGCATCAATCCCCTGCCCTACGCCGGAACGCTCATAAAGAAACACCGGCCCGGCTTTTACAGGGATATGCAGTGGAGCAGCAACCTTAATGTCGTGCAGGCCATCACCGCCGGCTTCGAGGAGCCCTGGGCGCTATCGCTCTTTCTCGGGAACGTGGTTTCTTTTGACACTATAAACAAATCCTTGCAGGGCAAGCGCAACGGCTATTCCGGCCTGCTTATAGACGTGGGAAATTACCACATCAAGGACAATGTGCTGGTGCGTGACAACTGGGTGCAGCTGGAAGGCAAGCTTAAAGGCGAACAGATACTGACGGACCGGAGCCTGCGCTGGAGCTTCCGCGGCGGAGCCAAGTTCCACGATAACGCCTATATAGCCGACTCCTTCTTCATCGGCTTCAGGCGCAGCCGCACCGACTTCAGTGAAAAGGGGGCCAGCTTCTGGCTGAACAACAGCGGCTTCGACTATGTCTCGGACTTCTCACAAGAGAAGCTGGGGCCGATAAAGCACTCCCTGGTCGTAGACAAGAAATTCCCGTTCAGGAAGTCCCGGGCCGCTTTCACCCTCGGCCTGGGTTTCATCTGGACCGCCGACAAAAAATATTCCGGCCCGCTGTCAAACAGCGCCGCCGGCACAAAAACCCACAACAACTTCCAGTTCATCCTGAGGCCGAACCTGGAATTCTAGTCTTTCCTGCTATAACGCCCGCTCCTCATGGCGTCGAAGCAGGCGACGTCGGATTTTGTCAGGAATCTTGGCGTGAACTTAAGCGCGTGGATGCAGTCCAGGATATAGAAGAGGGCAGTAAGCACCTCGTTGACCGCGTCCATCCCGCCTTTTCCGTCCAGGTCCGCAGGTCCGCAATACAGGGCCTGGTCGGGCGAAAGGATATTTTCAAGAATAAAATCCCTGCCATAATGCGCCAGGCGGGAGGCATTATGCGCGGAGAGGCCGGCCGAGGGCTTCAACTCCGGGTAAGGCGGCAGCGAAAGCCCCCGGCGGATGGTCTCGTTCACCCGCTCGTTCAGTTCTAGGGCGCCCTCCACCCCGGCGTGGGCCACCGCCAGTCCGTGGCTGCCGAGGAAGAAAGTCTGCGGGCCGGAAGCCCACGCCCTGTCGTTTATCGCGGAGCAGAGCTGCGGACCGGGCGACTTGTAAGGAACGAACTCCGCGCCGGGGAATATTTCACGGCCCAGCGCAGGCCCTTCCGCGCTCATATTGAGAATATTGGCGTATACCGAGTGGGTATGAATAACGACGGTGTTAAGCAAAGCGTGAAAGCCGGTCTCTATGGAAGGCGCGGCGGGCCCTACCCCCTTCACCGGCAGCGCCTGCGCGCAGATAAAATCCGAGAACTCGGCCTCTCCGCCGGGGCCTCCGGCGATGCGGCGGCGTATATTGCCGTAGTTCACCAGCGAGTAGCCGCCGGCTGGGGTGATCTCCTTAAGCCGGACTCCGGAAGCCTTCACCAGCATACGCTCGGCGCCTGTCTTTATCGAAACATTCCCCCCGCCGCCCTGGGTCAGGTCGGGGCGCGAGCCGACCGCGCGGGCGGCGCGGGCCAGCAGCTGCGGCGCTTTGTCCAGTTCAGGGTCGAAAGACATTATTTTCCGGACCGCGGATGCGCCTTGTCGTAAACTTCCTTCAGGCGATCGAGCGAGACATGCGTATAGATCTCGGTGGTCTGTAAATTCTTATGGCCCAGCATCTCCTGCAC
>CAMTWW010000307.1:0-3509 GCA_947085555.1 uncultured Elusimicrobia bacterium
CGTTCCCGAGAACAGATTCATCACCCCGCTGAACACCCCGCGCGGCATGGTGTTGGCGCTGGGGTTCTGCATAAACGCGTTGCTGCTCGGCCTGGAGATGCGCCGCGGGACCGGCATCACTTTCGTTTTTGTCCTGCCCTGGAGCCTACTCCTGCTGGCGGTCCCGCTTTTTCTGGAAACCCCCGGGCTCGAAGCTTTCACGCTCCAGGCCAGGAGCGGCCTGTCCGCAGTGCACAACTCCCTCTTTATCGCCGCTTACGCCCTGTTCATAAACGCTTTCGGGGCCAGTTCCTCCCTGCTGCTCGCCGACCGGGAACTCAGGGCCCGCAAGCCGCATGAGGCGGCTTTCGCCCTGCCTTCGATTGGCGATATGGACAAACTTATCTGGCGGCTCGTAGAGGTCGGTTTCCCGCTTTTGCTCGGGGGTTTTATACTTGCCAGCATCCAGCTTTACGCTAAATATTCCCGCCTGCCGGGCTTGGACGTGAAAGAGCTCGGGGCGCTGGCCACGCTCCTGGTGTACGGCTTGTACCTGCTCCTGAGGAAGTACGGGGACTGGCGCGGCACCAAGGCAGCCTGGGCGAACGTCGCCGGTTTTGTTTTTATAGTCGCAACCATGGTGCTGTCCAGCCGGCTGATCTCATATCACAAGTTTTTTTAAGTTTGGGAGTAAAGAGTACGTGGCAAGCCTTAATCCTTAGTACTTAATCCTTAATACTTTTTTTATATGGAACTAGTCCTTGTCGGCCTTTCCCATAAAACCTGCTCGGTGGAAACGCGGGAAGCTTTCAGCATAAGCCCCGAGCGGCGGCGCGTGCTGCTCAAGGCCCTGCTTTCCGGCGGCCTGGCGGCGGAGGAGCTGGTCTGGGTGTCCACCTGCAACCGCGTGGACCTTTATGCCGTCGGAAAAAAGAAGGACTGTGAGGCGTCCCTGATAGGTTTTTTAAGTGACCCGGCGATGTACGACGCCAATAAGGCGGGGGGCGGGCATTTATACAGCAAGACCGGCAAAGAGGCACTGGACCACCTCTTAAACGTGGCCTGCGGGCTGGACTCCATGGTGGTGGGGGAGAATGAGATCCTGGGCCAACTCAAGGATTCCTACTATGGGGCTAAAAGCGCCGGCGTCACAGGCCGCCTGACCAATATGCTTTTCCAGCGCGCGATAAACGTCGGCAAGCATGTGCGCGCCAATACCAGGATTAGCCAGGGCGGGCGTTCCGTCGCCTTTGTCGCCGTGCAGTACGCCGGCAGGATTTTCGGCGACCTGGATAAGGCCAAAGTGCTCCTCCTGGGCGCGGGCGAGATGGCCGAAGCCGCAGCCTTCGCTTTTTCCGAAAAGAAGGCGGCCATTACCGTTATCAATCGCACCCTCGTCAACGGGCAGGAACTGGCGGCTAAGTTCTCCGCGCAGTGCCTCCCCTGGGAGAAGCTCGAGGAAGCGCTGACGGACGCCGACGTGGTTCTCGTTTCCACTTCCGCCAGGGAGCCGGTGCTCACGAAAGACCTGATGGCCAGGGTAATGGGCCTGCGGCATGGAAACCCGGTCTTCCTGGTAGATATCTCCGTCCCCCGCAATATCCAGCCGGAGGCGGGCACTCTTTCCAACGTTTACCTGTACAATATCGACGATCTGGAGCGCATAGTCGCCGAGAACCTGGCGCAGCTTTCCGGCGAGATAGATAAAGCGCGGGCGATAATCGAAACCAAGGGCGCCGAGATGTGGGACAAATTCTCACAGGACTCCTCGGTGGACCCGGCCGATTTTAAGGAGCCGCTGGTCATAGGCACGCGCGGCTCGCAGCTCGCCCTGGCCCAGACGGACATCATCTGCGGGCTGGTCAGGAAGGAAGGCGTGGCGATAGACCAGAAGATCATAAAGACCAGCGGGGACCTGTTCCTGGAAGAGTCAGCGGAGAAGCTTATCGCGCGGGACGGCAAGGGGCTTTTCGTAAAGGAAATAGAGAACGACCTGCTCGCCGGCGGCATAAAGCTGGCCATGCATTCCCTCAAAGACCTGCCGGGCGAGCTGGCCGAAGGGCTGGTCGTCGCGTCTTACCTGAAGCGGGAAGACCCGCGCGACGCTCTCGTCACCCGCTCCGGCCTTAAGCTGGCGGACCTGCCGCCCAATCCCAGAATAGCCACCGGCTCGCTCCGGCGGCGCCACCAGATAGCCAAACTGCGGCCTGACGCGGTTTTCGCCCCGCTGCGGGGGAATATGGACACCAGGCTGGCCAAGCTGGACCGCGGGGACTGCGACGCTATCGTAGTGGCTCTCGCCGCTTTCAAGCGGCTGGGCCTGGAAAAAAGGATCACCCAGATCTTTACCCCCGACGAGGTAGTGCCCGCCCCAGGGCAGGGCGTGATAGTGGTGGAGGCCGGCTCTTCGGACCTGCCCGTGCTGCGCCTGGCCCGCCGGCTGGACCATGCGCGCACGCGCATCTGCGCCGAAGCCGAGCGCCTGTTCCTGGCCGAGCTTGGCGGCGGCTGCGCCACCCCGCTCGGGGCCTACGCCGAGCTCACCGAGGAGGGCCTGCTATTCAGGATCTTCTGGTCCGCCCCCGACGGCAAAAAGCGCCTCAATTTCGAGACTTATATAGACTGCGCCAGGATGACGGAGTCCATAACCGACCTGGCCGCCGGGATAAAACAGCTCGTCTAGCCCTCAGGCGGCTCCGCGAAGATCCGCATCTTTCCTCCCCCGCCCCTTGTTCCCGGGTCGCCGGTCAGGTCTGCTAGGGCTTTAAAGAGCGCCATAACCCCCAGCGCGGCGCCGAAGAGGCAGATAACGGCCGCGCCGGTAGGCAGGTCGAACCTGTAGGAAACGTACATGCCGGCCAGGCTGACCACGGCCCCCATGCCCCAGCCGACGGCCAGCCGCGCCGGGACCCGGTCGCAGAAAAGCATGGCCCCGACGGAGGGCACTATCAGGTACGAGAACACCAGCAGCACCCCGGCTATTTCCACCGACGAGGTTACCACAAAACCGAAAGTGGCGTAGAACAGGAAATCCCACAACCTGATGTTGTATCCGAGCCCGGCGGCTTCGTCCGGCGCGGTGGAAATGGCGAGGAAGGGCTTGCGCCACAGCCAGTGCAGAAAGCCGATTACCGCGTAAAGCCCCGCCATCTGCAGCACATCGCGCGGTCCCACCGCCAGGAGATTGCCCACCAGCAGGTGTTTTATATGCTCCGCCCCCTCCGGGAGGCGGTCCATTATCAGGATAGCCGCCGCCGCGCTGACGGCGTAGACTATCCCGATGACAGCTTCCTGCGGGATGCGGCTGTTTTTATTCCTGGTGAACGCGAAGAGCGCCGCCCCCAGCAGCGTGAAGACGAGCGAGAAGACGTAAGCACAGCTGCCGTGCAGGTCGCAGCCGGCCAGGAAGGCTATGGTAGCGCCTAAAGCCGCCACCTGCGCCAGCGAGAGGTCCACGAAGATGACCCCTCTCTCCACGACGTGCAGCCCCAGGTACGCGTGTATGCCGGTAAGCGCCAGGCAGGCCTCGA
>CAMTWW010000308.1:0-2924 GCA_947085555.1 uncultured Elusimicrobia bacterium
CCCTTCGGGAGGCATACACCTCGTCGGGCCTGGCGCGCATAGCGCTTGGCCCTCCGCCCGCTTCGCGGGGAATCCTGCAGAATAATTCTGTTCCCTGACTTCTCCAATGAAAACTATCTTGAACTGCAGGATTCAGGTTAATTTACCGCTTCTGCTGCAGGGCGTCCTCGTAGGAGCGCAGGAGAATATTGGCGACCACGGGCACGGACATATTGTTGTTGACGTAATCGAAAGCCATCTTGGAGATGCTGTGGTAGACGGCGGTGCTGTTGATAAGGCGGATCACCGCCCGGGCGCAGGAAAGCGGGTCGCCCGGCTCGACGATGATTCCGTTGCGCCCGTTCACGGTAAAATCGCTCAGGCCCTTTAGCCTCGGCACCACGCAGGGGACGCCCGAAGCCTGCGCCTCCATCAGGGACAGGGAGAGCCCGGGGCGGCTGGAGGTCTTGGCGTAGATATGCATCATCGCCATGACCTCGGGAATGTCGTTCCGCTCCCAGAGCACGTCCACCTTGTGGCTTATCCCCAGGCCCCTGGCCAGCTCCCGTATCCTTTCGTCCTTTACCCCCACCAGCATAAAATTAGTTTCCGGCAGTACGTCCAGGACTTCCTTGGCCATCATCAGGAAAAGCTCCTGCTCCTTCAGGGTGCGGTCCATGCTTATAGTCCCGACTTTGTAAGGCCGCTTCTGGAGCATGGCCGGCTTTATCAGCATGGCGCTTTCCCATCGGCCGATATTCAGGCAGGGCGGGACCATGAAGGTGCGCTGCGGGTCTATGCCGGCTATGACTAACTCCTCCTGCACGGAATTGCAGGCCCCGACATAAAGGTCGACGTAAGGCTGCAGCTGCGCGAGCTTCCGGAAGCTCTCCCCGCTGCCCAGCTTTATCTGGGTGACGAAGATGCGCGACGCCGCCCCGGCTTTTTTAAGGAAGTGGGAGGAAAGCCCCGGCATATTGTAAAAATGGACTATGTCCCAGCCGCCGGTTTCGAAGAAACCGAACTTGTCGCCCAGGGTGAACGGCAGGGCCTCGACCTTCAGCTTGCCGCATTCGGCGTAAAGAGGAGAATTTTTGTGGCACAGGACGGCCGCCGTATGCCCCTGCTTTGAAAAGCGCGCGGCCGTGTGCAGGGCCTGGTAGGCGACCATATCCCAGGCCGGGGAGTCGCAGACATTGAGGATCTTCATTTTACACCCCTGTGGGCCGGCGCGGGAACCTTCATGCGGGCCAGCTTCTCAAGCTCGCGCCCGGCGTTCTTCACATAGGCCTCGTCCCGGGAAGTAGCCGCGATATCGGCGTAGATGGCGGCTGCCGCCGCGTATTTCCCCGCCTTCTTGTTAAGGAAAGCCGCCAGCTGCTTGAGCAGCACAGGGCAGTCGGGGTCCTTCAGGATCGGGGCGATGGCCTCAGCCACCGCGACAGGATTCTGGGCTTTGCTGTAGCCTATGGCCGCCAGCATTGCAAGGTACTTCCATTCCCTGGGATTATATTTCAGAGCGTAGTTGATAAGCTCCATGGCGTCTTCCCCGCGCTGCATATTGAAGGCGAGGGAGGCCGCGCCATAAAGCCCCGCTGCCGTAAAAGCGGGATCGACTTCCAGCACATGCCGGGCCATGGGCAGGAACAGCGGGTATTCGCCCGCGCCGAAATTTTCATGTTCGTCGTGCCGGTGCTGCCCGTCGCCGGCTTCTTCGCCGCCGTGAAATTCCCTGGTTCCGTAGTACTGCATGAGCCGTATGAACCAGAGATCCGCAAAAAGCCGCCTCGCGCCTAAAGCCAGCGCCAGCATGTCCCCGGACGCCCCTGCCGCCGGGACACGTATTTCCGAAGGGGGAGGAAAGGGGCTTCTGTAGCCGCTGGACGCGAAGCCGCCGGCGGCCAGCGCAAACACGGCCAGAAGAGGCAGGGCAAGCCCGCCCGCTTTTTGGGGATGAGTTATGGGCATCAGAATTCCTTACGTGAAAGCAGCCAGAGAGACCCCAGGAAAGAGGCGGCAACCCAGGCGGCGGCGGAAATAAGGGCGGCCGGGCCGAGGGCGCCGGCCGCGTCCGCGGCGTCGCGCGCATTGAAAAGCTGCAGGTTGGGAATAAGCCAGAGTAAAGCGCTGAAGGCTGCCCCTTTGATCCCCTGCAGCTGCTCTACCATAAAGCGGGCCTCCGGGGCGAAATGCCCCAGCGTCCACATTATCCCGGAGATAACCAGGGTGGAGACCGCGGAAGTGGAAAAGAGGGAGACAAAAAAGGTGAAAGAAATGATGACAGCCAGCTTAAGGAAAGTTCCGGCCAGCGCCCAGGCGTAGAAGGCCGGGAGAGCGAAACCCCTAAAGGCAAGGAGGGAAAGATGCATGGCGCCCATTATAAGCAGCATGAGTCCTGCGGTCAAAAGGGCGCCGGACAGCTTGCCGGCCAGGTAAGCCCAGCGCGGCACCGGCCGGGAAAACACGAGGTAGATAGTTTTCGTCTCGGCCTCTTTAAGGAGGGCCGAGGAGGCCCCGAAAAGGGAATAGGCCAGCGCGGTAAGCTCTATCAGCGCCAGGCCGAAATCAGCCAGTACCCGCGCCTCCTGGTCCACGGCCATCACGCCGGCCAGCACCGAAGCGTACACGGCCGTAAAAGCGAAGACGGCGAAAAGGGTGAAGAACCGGTTGCGGACGTTCTCCGCAAAAGCGTTGAAGGCGACGGTCCGGATAAGAGCGAGGGTCCTCATTTAACCGCCTGTACGAAGATCTTTTCCAGCCCGCCGGGAGAGGACTCCCACTGCGCCCTCGCCACTGTCGCGGCCAGCGCGCCCCTCACCATTATCAGGACGCGGGAGGCCAGCTTCTCTACCTCGGAAATACTGTGCGAGGAAAGGAAAATAGCGCGCCCTTCAGAATTAAGCCCAGCCAGGAGGGCGCGGATATCGTGTATCGCCAGCGGGTCA
>CAMTWW010000309.1:0-7748 GCA_947085555.1 uncultured Elusimicrobia bacterium
ACTACCGGCCTTACACGGCGTCGCACATAGTGTCCTCGCTTGGCATGCTGGGCTTCACCGCGCTCGGGTTCTTCATGTTCCTTCGCCGCCTCGACCCCGAACCGGGGCTGAGCCTGGATACTGACTGGTTCTACCGCAGGGGCGGCAGCGCCTTTATGAATTTCCTGAACGGCCCTTTTGAAAGGTTCTGCGCCGCGCTCTATGAAGTTTTTTTTAACTGGCTTCCTGAAAAGTTGTCACTGGCCGCCGCCAATCCGGGGGCCTTCATGCGGCTGCTCCTGCTCGAAGGCCGCCTTTATTTCAGCGGCGCAGGCGGGGAAGCCGCGCTGCGCCAAAAGCTTGATGCGGGCAGAAGCGGCTACCCGGGAGACCCGCATGTCTACCGCCCGGTGGGCTCCGCGGCGCTCTGGGTAATCTTGTTCCTGCTGACCTACCTGGCGCTGTATTATCTTTAAGGGCTCGTGAAAGAATAACTGACGCATTTGGAGGCCCATATTTGAGCCGGCTGCAAGGCGCGACGAACGAGCATACCGGTGGTCTGTGAGTGAGGAGCAACGCGGCAGCCGGCTCAAAGCTGGGCCTCCCCCTGGGGGCTGAGCCGCTCAGCCAAATGCGTCAGTTATTCTTTCACGAGCCCTAAGCCCGCGGGACACCGGGAGAGAGATTTTCCCCGTCCGGCCCGATAAATATTAAAATATAGGCGCGGCTCTGCGGAAGACACCGGCACCGGAGGCACTTTTATGGAATGGAAATGGAAAACGATAATAGAGCCTTTCAAGATAAAGAGCGTAGAGCCTCTGGGCCTGACCACACGCGAGGAAAGGCAGACGGCGCTGGAGCAGGCGCATTATAACCTTTTCAATATCCGCGCCGAAAAGGTGCTGATAGACCTGCTGACCGACAGCGGCACCGGGGCTATGAGCGCCGCGCAGTGGGGCGGGATCATGACGGGCGACGAATCCTACGCCGGGGCCCGCAGCTATTACAACTTCGAAACCGAGGTGCGCGCGCTGACCGCCTTCGACGAGATAATCCCGGTGCACCAGGGCCGGGCCGCTGAGAAGATACTTTTCGGGGTGATAGGCGGGAAAGGCAAATATATAATTTCCAATTCCCACTTCGACACCACCCGCGCCAACGTGGAGTTCTCCGGCGCCCAGGCCATGGATTTCCCGGTGAAGGAAGCCCTGGACTTCGACAAGCCCGCTCCGTTCAAAGGGAACGCCGACATAGCGGCGATGGAAAGGTTCATAAAGGAAAAAGGCGCCGGCAACATCCCGCTGGCCGTGATGACCGTCACCAACAATTCCCTCGGCGGCCAGCCGGTGTCCATGGAGAACCTGAAGGCCGCGCAGAGCCTGTGCCGCAAATACGGCATTCCCCTGTTCCTGGACTGCGCGCGCTTCGCCGAGAACGCCTATTTCATCAAGCTCCGCGAGAAGGGCTATGCCCAGCGCCCCGTGCGCAAGATTGCGCAGGAAATGTTCGAGCTGGCCGACGGCGCCTGGATGAGCGCCAAGAAGGACGCGCTGGTCAATATGGGCGGCTTCCTCGCCATGAACAACCGCGAGTGGTCCGCCAAGGCGCGGCAGATGCTGATCCTCACCGAGGGTTTCAGCACCTACGGCGGCCTGGCCGGCCGCGACCTGGAGGCCATCGCCATCGGCCTGCGCGAAGTCCTCGACGAGAATTACCTGCACTACCGCATCCGCTCCGCGCAGTACCTGGGCGAAGGCCTGCTGGGGCACGGCGTGCCGATAATAAACCCGCCCGGCGGCCACGGAGTTTATGTAAACGCGAAGAAATTCCTGCCGGGTATAAAACCGCGCCAGTTCCCGGCGCAGGCCCTGGCCTGCGCGCTCTACATCGAGGGCGGCATACGCGGCGTCGAGATAGGCACGCTGATGTTCGGCAAGCGGGACAAGGACGGGAAGTACCTCGCCGCCCCGATGGAGCTGGTGCGCCTGGCCATGCCGCGGCGCGTCTACACCCAGAGCCATATAGATTATGTGATAGAAGTGTTCGGCTATCTGGCGAAGAATAAAAAAGGGATCAAAGGGCTGGAGGTAGTGGAGGCCTCCCCGATACTTCCCCATTTCACCGCCAAGCTTAGGGTAGAGGGTATAGGGTAGAGGGTAGAGGGTAGAGGGTAGAGGGGAAGGGGTTCCCTACGCCTCTACCCTCTACCCTGATTTTATGTTCAAACACGATAGGATAAGCGCCATACGGGCGCGGCTGGAAGCCATAGTCGGCGTGGAGAACGTCCGCACAGACGAGGCCGAAATATTGATGTATTCCTACGATGCGGGTATGGCCCGCGCCCGGCCGGAAGTCGTGATAACCTTCACCTCCACGGAGCAGGTCGCCCAGATCGTTAAAGTTCTGTACGGGGCCGGCATACCCTTCCTGCCGCGCCTGGCCGGCACAAATCTTTCCGGCGGCACGATCCCCCTCAAGGGCGGGGCAATACTCAACCTGTCCCGGCTTAAGAAGATAAGGCAGATAGACACGCGGACCCGCCTGGCCCTGGTGGAGCCCGGCGTGGTGAACCTCGAACTCCAGAAAGCGCTGGAACCTTTCGGCTTTTTTTACGCCCCGGACCCGGCCAGCCAGAAAGTCTCCACCATAGGCGGCAATATCGGCGAGAACGCCGGCGGCCCCCTCTGCCTGAAATACGGCGTCACCTCCGACAATGTCGAGAAGCTGGAAGTAGTCACCCCGGAGGGCGAAGTAAAGACCTGGTCCTACAGGGACCCGGGCCCCGACCTGATGAGCGTAATAGTAGGCTCGGAAGGCACGCTGGGTATAGTGACCAACGCCTGGCTTAAAATACTGCCCCTCCCCTCCCATATCATGACCGCCTCGGCGGCTTTCCCTTCCCTGGAAAGCGCCCTGGAGGCCGTTACGCGGATAATCAGCAGCGGCATACTGCCCCGCGCCCTGGAGGCCATGGATAAAGTTTCTATGGACGCCGCCAGCCGCGGCAGGGAAGACACTTTTCCCGCCGGCACGGAAGCCGTTTTAATAATAGAGCTGGACGGCTCCGACGCCCAAAAGATAGAGCTGGAGTTTGAAGCCGTGCGGAAGATCTGCGCGGACAGGGGCTGCACCGCTTTCAAGGCGGCAGGGGACGCGGTCGAGCGCGAATTGCTGTGGGCCGCCCGCAAGGGCGCCTATCCGGCCATGGCCCGCCTGGCCCCCGACGTGCTGGTGGAGGACGGCGTAGTCCCCAGGCCCCGCCTGCCCGAGGCCCTGAGGGAGACCCGGGCGATTATCTCTAGGTACAAGCTCACCGCCGGCCTGCTTTTCCACGCCGGCGACGGGAATATCCACCCCAACATCATCTTCGACCGCCGGGATATCCAGGAAGTCAAGCGGGTAAAGAAAGCCGGCTACGAGATCCTCAAAGCCTGCATCCGCCTGGGCGGGACCATTTCAGGAGAGCACGGGATAGGAGTAGAGAAGCGGGTGGCGATGAACTGGCTGTATACCCGCGAAGAGCTGGACTTTTTCCAGAGCATAAAACGGGCCTTCGACCCGGCCGGGCTGGCCAACCCGGACAAGATTCTGCCAGTGGCCACCGACCTCGCCGCCGGGGACGCCGCTGTGAAAGCTTTCGGCGGCCGGCCCGCCGACCCGGAGTCCTCTTCCATGTTCTCGGGCAGGGCCGCCCTGAGCCCGGCCGCCCGCGGGATCCTGGACGAGCTGCGCCTCCGCTCCGGCGCCGGCGCCAGGACGGCGGTTACGGGCCTGGGTACAAGATTAAAGACGGAGCGGATCATGGAAGGGGCCAGGCCGCTGGACCTGCGGCAGCTTTCAGGCAGGGTAGAGATCGACAGGGAGAACCTAAGCGCCCGGGCCGAGGCAGGCCTCTCTTTCGAAGAGCTGGCCCGCCAGCTCAGGGAAGCCGGTTTTTACCTGGACCTCCCCGCGCTGAAAGGCAGCGTGGGCGGCTTAATAGCCTCTAAAATCTGCCCCGACATCCGCGGCGTCCTGCTCGGGCTTGAGGTGGCGCTAGCGGACGGCTCGCTGCTGGAGCTGGGCGGCAAAACCGTGAAGAACGTGGCCGGCTACGACGCTGTGAAGCTTTTCTGCGGCTCGCTGGGCGCCTACGGCGTGATCCTGGCCGCCACCTTCGCGCTGTCGGCCGACCGGGCTCCGGCCCGTGACGGCTTTCATGAAAGACCGGACTGGGATGCCTTCGAGCCCGACGCCATACATCACAGATTAAAAAAAGAATTCGACCCGCGGAACCTTCTGAACCCCTGGGTGTATGGGGGAAAAGGATTAAGGATTAAGGATTAAGAAAGAGGGAAAAGAAGGCGATCAAACTACAATGAAGGACAACAAAATAACCGGTAATGAAGACCAGGTTAAAACCGCGGCGTGGCCGGACCAGGGCCAGGACTCGCCCGGCGGCCGGCAGTTCCACAACGAGATAAACGAGCTGTACCCCCAGGAGGACTCCGGCAGGCACCTGGGGAACCTCCTTACGGACCTGGGGGAGAAGAACCTTTACGATGCCGCCGCGCAGTGCAACCGCTGCGGCTATTGCGGGACCTCCTGCCCCACCTATATGCTGACCGGCAGGGAGACCATCTCGGCGCGCGGCCGCAACCAGTTCGTGCGCATGCTGGTGGAGGGAAGGGCGAAGCGCCCCTCCGAAGCGGCCGAGTCCCTGAACACTTGCTTATTGTGCGGCGCCTGCACCAGCGCCTGCTACGCCAAGGTTCCCACACCGGATATAGTGCTGGAAGGCAGGCGCTCCCTTACCGGCTACGGTGAAGGTTTTTTCGCCCGGGCGGCCGTCGCCGGCCTTCTGAACGCGCCGGGCCTCTTCGGCTTCTGGCTGAAGCTGGCCTACCTCGCGAAGAAGACAGGCCTGCCGCGGCTGGCGGCCAAAATGGGGCTTTACGATTTCATAGGCCTGCCGGGGCTGGCGGAAGCGGAGAGTTCCATCGAGCACACACCTCTGCGCTTCGCCGCGGAAATACTCCGCAGCGACCCGGAACTGAAGCGGGAAGGCAAAAAGCAGATCAACTGGGCTTATTTCGCGGCCTGCGGGCCGAATTATGTTTTCACTGAAACGGCCCAGGCCACGGTCCGGGTGCTGAAAAGGAGCTGCGGCGACGGCATCTTCATAGACAACCACTGCTGCGGCCTGCTGGCCCACAATTACGGCCGCCTGGAGGACGCCCGCGAATTCGCCCGGCGCAACATCCTCCGCTATGAGGAACTCAAGGCGGAAGCAGGGGACTTCCCGGTAATAGCGGATTGCTCCTCCTGCGCCGCCTTCATGAAAGCCTACGAACAGCTTTTTACCGGCGAAGAAGCCTGGCGCCCGAGGGCCAAAGCTTTCTCGGGGGCCGTAAAGGACATCCTGGAATTCATCCCCCCGGAAAAAGTGGACGCCGGTAAGCAGGCCTCGGAAAAGGCCGGGCGCGTTACCTACCACGACTCCTGCCGCGCCTGCCACGGGCAGGGGATACGCCGGGAGCCCAGGGCAGTGCTGCGCAAACTGGCCGGGAAAAATTACCGCGAGTTGCCGGAGAGCGACTGGTGCTGCGGCGGGGCCGGGGCTTTCGCCTTCACCCAGCCGGAGCTCTCGAATAAAGTCCTCGATCGCAAGCTCAGGAACATAGCCTCCGTGCAGGCCGATACGGTGGTGGTCGGCGCCACCTCCTGCCTGGCCCAGATAGGCGCGGGACTCAGAAAGGCCTACCCCACCGCCCGCGCGGTACACTACAGCGTGTTTCTCGACGAAATGGCAGGGAAAAAGCAAGGATTAAGGATTAAGGATTAAGTTTTACTTACTACTTAATCCTTACCGCTTAATCCTTACCACTTAATCCTTACCACTTACCAAGATAATGCTAAAATAACGCTATGACCAGGGTCGAAGAACTAGAGAATTTCCTGCGCCTCCTTGTGAATTTCGGCGGGGCCGTCTCCAAGGAAACCAACCTCACCAGGCTGCTCGAGCTGATAGCCGAGCAGGTCAAGACCATTTTGGCCTGCGACCGCTGCAGCGTCTTCATCCTTGACCGGCAGACCAATGAGCTCTGGTCCAAGGTGGCCCTGGGCATGCAGCACACCGAGATACGCGTGCCTTTAGGCAAGGGCATAGTGGGGCACGTGGCCGCCGCCGGAGTGACCCTGAACATAAAAGACGCTTACCAGGACCAGCGCTTCACCCTCGATATAGACAGGCTCACCGGCTACCACACCAGCAGCATACTGGCGATGCCGCTTAAGAACGTAAGCGGGCACATCATTGGGGTGTTCGAGGCCATGAACAAGAACGGCAAGCCCTTTAACACGGACGACGAGGGCATTCTGCAGCTTATCAGCTCGCTGGCCGCCTCCGGCATAGAGAACGCCCAGCTTTACGAGAGCCTTTCGAATTCGCAGCTTGAAACCATTTACCGCCTGGCCGTCACCGCCGAATACCGCGACCAGCAGGACACGGCCATACACCTGCGCCACATAAGCGAGTATTCGGCGCTGATAGCGCACGGCCACGGCCTGCCGGAGCGCGAGGTGCACAACATCCGCTACGCGAGTCCGCTGCATGACATAGGCAAGGTAGGTATAGCCGACGCGATCCTGCTCAAGCCGGGCAAACTGACGGCGGAAGAGTTCGAGGAGATAAAGAAGCACACCATCTACGGAGCCAAGATTCTTTGTAACGCGGAGAGCCTGCTGCTGCAGATAGCCTGCAAGGTGGCCGGCTCCCACCACGAGAAATTCGACGGCACCGGCTATCCCAACCGCCTTAAAGCCGAACAGATCCCCATTTACGCGCGCATAGTCTCGGTGGCGGACGTCTTTGACGCCCTGTGCTCGCAGCGCGTCTACAAGCCCAAATGGGACCCCGAGAAGGCCCGCGAGTACATAAACGGGGAAAAAGGCAAGGCCTTCGACCCGCTGGTCGTGGAAGCTTTCGAAAAAGTCTACGGCGAAATCCTTAAAATGCACGCCATGAGCGACGGCAAGACCACCATCATCCCCGGCATCACCAAAGAGCTGCACCGGCATACTTTTTAAGAAAGGCTGAAGGCTAAAGGCTGAAGGCTAAAAGGGAGGGCTCCGAATTCTGACCTTCAGCCTTAAGCCTTAAGCCTATCTATATTTTGATCTTGGCGATGGCTATGCCGACGAGGACGAACTCGACGGCCAGGACGCTTGCTATCAGGACGCCCCAGCCGAGCGGGACCTGGGTGATGAGCCAGGCGAAGACCGAGAGGCCGAACGTGATCAGGGAGGTCAGGCGGACCACTTTACGACGGGAAAAACCTATCTTTTCCAGCCTCAGCGCGAAATGATCCTGGCTGCCGATGAACGGGGAGTGCCCCCGCCTCAGCCGCATCACCGAAACGAAGATCGTATCGTAAATAGGCACCGCCAGGATGATAAGAGGGGCGTAGACGCCCAGGGGGTTCACCTCGGTGTACTTCGTCCCCATCGCTACCACCGCCAGCACAAAACCGCAGAGCAGACTGCCCGAGTCGCCCATAAAGATTTTGAATTTATGTGACATGTTATAAGGCAGGAAGCCCAGCGCCGCGCCGGCGAGGGCCGCCGAGGCGAAATTGACGTAGATGGATTCGGACGGGAAGGCGATGAGCAGGAAACCGAAAGCCGCCAGGAAAGTCTGCCCGGCTGAAAGCCCGTCCATGATGTCGATTATGTTAAAGGCGTTGGAAACCCCGACTATCCAGAGGACGCTCAGCGCGAAGTTCAGATAA
>CAMTWW010000310.1:0-3082 GCA_947085555.1 uncultured Elusimicrobia bacterium
ACTCTTTCCCTACACGACGCTCTTCCGATCTAAACCGCGCAGGCGTCGCCCGGCACCGTGGAAAAAGCCGTGCCCATAGCATTGGCCCTGGCGCAGGGACGCATGTAGGTGTAATCCGAGGCGGACCCGGAGAGGGGGAAAAGCAGGGCGGCGAGCAGGGCGGGCAGATGCGATTTGTTCATAGCTTTAAGGGCTAATATATTATAATTGTATCTGACTGGTATTGAATTTATATTTCATTTTCTTTAAAAAAGGTCTCACAGCCGAACCATGCTTATGAAACGTATCGCGAATTCAGCGGCCCTCCTTCTCCTTTCCGGGCTCCCTCTTTACGCCGGGCAGATAAATTTCGTCTATCCCCAGGAGGGCGCTTCCATTCCGCCGGTTTCCAAAACCTTCATTTTCGGGAACATTTCCCCGTCCACCGCCGCTTTCCTCATAAACGGAGAAAAAATAGCCGTTCATTCCAATGGCGGCTTCATAGCCTACCTGCCGGTAACAGCGGGGGATTTCATTTTTACAGGGGCTCTTGAGGACGGCACAACCGCGCAGCGGCGCCTGAAAGTCCGCTCGCCCGCTGGCGCCGTTACATCCACGGGCGCGTTGAAGCTGGAGTTTACCTCCTATGCCGCCGACTCCGAGGTTTTCAGGGGGGACTACCTTAAGATCACAGCCGCCGGCAATCCCTCCCATGAGGCGGTCTGTTCGCTGGAAGGGGTCTTCAAAGACCTTACCATGGCCGAGGTCCCGCCGGGGTCCGGCAGGTATTACGCTTCTTATAGGGTAAAAGATCCCGATCAGGGGCCCGGTAGCGAGCTCTCAGCCCGCTTCAAGGCCGGGCTTTTCGCGCGCGGCGCTTCCGCCCGGTCCAAAGGTAAAATAAAGATACTCAACCAGCCCTCTCTGGTCGAGACCTCCACCGATACCGTCATTCTGAAGAACGCCGTGGACGGCGGCTATATGATGTTCCTGCCAAAGGGCGTTAAGCTCATCTCCAACGGCCGCGCCAACGGTCTTCGCCGCATAACCCTGGCGAACGATGAACTGGGTTGGGTGGACGATTCAAAAGTCCAGACTGTTTCAGGGGCGCAGTTCCCTTTCGCCTACGGCAGCGAGACGGGTTCCATCCGCCTTAAGAAGACCGATTTCGGCTCCTCCGCCGCGGTTACGCTTTACGACCGGCTCCCTTATACCGCCGAGGCGTTCCCCTGGGGCCTGCGCGTTACGCTTTATTACGCCAACCAGCGCACCAATACGGTGGTTTACGACTCCGCCGATACGCTGGTCAAAAACGTTTCTTTCCGGCAGGCGGCCTATAACAAGGTGGAGCTGGATTTCGAGACCGAGCCCGGCGCGCTCTGGGGCTATAATATTTCCTACCCGGCTTCTTCCAGGACCCTGCAGGTGGATCTGCGCGCGCGCCCAAGGGCCGCGCTGTCCTGGCCCAAACCGCTGAACGGGATCACCGTCGTGCTGGACCCGGGCCATTCCCCGTATCTTAAATGCGAAAGCAACACCAGGCTTCCCATGCGGGAATTCCGCTACGGGTCGCCGCAGACCGCCGGCCGCTGTAGCCTGGACGGGGCCGTAGGGCCCATGGAGACTTTCGAGGTCAACGTGAACCTGGCGATAGCGCTGATACTCAAGGAAAAGCTCCTTGCCCTGGGGGCGCAGGTCAAGCTGACCCGCGCCGGCGACGAGAACGTGGAACTGGCCGATCGCCCGAAGCTGGCCAGGGACCTGGGCGGGGACCTGTTCCTCAGCATCCACAATAACGCCATCGGCGACGGTGAGGACCCATTCGCGCTGCCGCGCGGTTTTTCCATCTACCACTACCAGCGCCACAGCCGGGACCTGGCCGCCGCCATACACCGCTCCTATCTCAGGAACATCCAGCTGCCCGACGAGGGCCTGCGCTACGGCGACTACCTGGTGGCCCGCATGACCTGGATGCCGGCCGTGCTGATAGAGAACGCCTATATGATACTCCCGCGCCAGGAAGAGCTGCTTAACACCCCGGCCTTCCAGGAAGAGCTGTCCGGCGCTATCTCGGAAGGGGTGCTTGAATTTTTCAATGTTCCGGCGCGGACAGCCTCCGCCAAAAAGGGTCAATAATGAGCGATATGCTTTCCTTCCTGATAAAATTCTCCGAGGACCTGCCCGCAGAGGGCGTCAAGGGCGAGGACGCGCTGTGGGACTACCTGGCGCGCCGCGGGGCCGGGATAGTTAACTGCTTTGCCGGCAGCTTTTTCGAGGTTGATGAGGTCAAGCGCCGGCTTACCTTCAAAAAGAGCATAGGGCCCGTCGGGGCCGACCTGGTGGGCGTCAGTTTCCCTTACCAGGGCGTGGTAGGTTTCTGCGCCGAGTCCAGGAAATCCCTCCTGATAAACGACGCCGAGAACAGCCCGCTGTTCACCAGGAAGGTGGACAAGGGCTCGGGTTTCCAGACCAAGACCGTTATAGCGGTCCCGGCCATCGCCAACGGCGAACTGCTGGGCGTGATGGAATATATCAACTCCATAGGCGGGTCCTTCTCCGACGAGGAACTGAAGGCCTCTGAACTGATAACCGCGCTGGTGGCGCGCGACGTTTATATAAGAAGGCTGGAAGCCACTATAAAGCAGCTCAATCTCAAGGGGGAAAGCACCATCAACAACCTTTCCGGCGGCTTTATCGGCACCGACATGGAAGGAAAAGTTACGTTCTTTAACCCCAAGGCCTCGGAGATCTTCGAGGGCGGGGCCGAGTACCTCAATAAACCGGTAGTGGAGCTCTTTCAGCTCTGCCCCGACATCGTCAGCGTCATTGGAGACGTGCTGAAGCAGGGCAAGACCGTACGCCGCCAGGAGTTCAGGTGCAAGGTCAACGGCAAAGAGAAGGTTATAGGCTATAGCTCCATCAATATCAAGGGCGTGGACGGCAAGGTAATAGGCGCGGGGATCATCTTCCAGGATATTACGAATCTTTAACCTGAATCCCGCGGTTCAAGATAGTTTTCATTGGAGAAGTCAGGGAACAGAATTATTCCGCGGGATTCCCCGCGAAGCGGGCGGAGGGCCAAGCGCTATGCGCGCCAGGCCCG